>CAZJRI010000017.1:1293-22100 GCA_964548025.1 uncultured Pseudomonadales bacterium | reverse complement strand
ATCTCGAAAGCATCCTCACCGGGATCAACCCAGAAGCCGTTATAGCCACCCACGCCACCAGCACCGAATTCATGCCTGCCATCTCCACCCAGGACAGGTGCGCCCCTATTTGGATCACTTTCCTGATTGTTTGCTGCCAACAGCGATTGCATCCTGTTCACGATGACGTCAGCTTCCTCTCTGGTCATAAATTGTTTATTGCCAAAGTATTCCGGTCTATCGAGGGGTGTCAGGGTTGCCGCATTGTAATTACCGGTGAAATCAGGTTTTCCTGAAGCAGTCCGCTTGATACCTGAATTATCTGCCTGAGCGGCACCAACAAGGAGTAAACACAGAGGAGCAATTTTGAGCAGTGAACGAATCATGATGATGTCTCCAAATTCAATAGATCGATCCTATCAATCACTATTTGTAACTTCAATAAGAAACCGTGAGTGAGAATTCAGGCTTGATGGATCAACCTTCTGACATTCCAATTTTCTTTGATTTCGTTATAACTTTAGTTCCGAAGGTGACACAACAACGTACTAGCCACAAGAAATCGGCACAAGAACTGACTAATTCTCGCAGAATCAGAGATAGATATTGTGACCGATTCTTGGATCCGGACTGATTAAGACCCCTACCGAACCTTTCCCGGCAGTCCGCCTTCCAGCTTCAGGTAGAATGTACCGCCTCAACAAGGTTGTTTACCACATAATCAACCTGCTCTTCTGTCATCTCAGGGTAGATCGGTAACGACAAAATTTTATTTTGATAATCAGAAGCTATCGGATAATCTTCGGGTGTATACCCCAGATGGCTATAAGCCGGTAACAATGGTAGAGCAGTGGGATAGTGCACCCCCGTGCTTATACCGGCCTCACTTAGCCGTTTCACAACTTCCTGACGATTATCGACTCTAACAACATACAAGTGATAAACGTGTTCGGCATGAGGGGCAATTCTCGGGATTCTAATGGCAGGATCTTCGCCAATCTTCCTGTCATACAATGCGGCTATTTCCTGCCGTTGAGCCGTCCAATTATGAATATGATTTAACTTGACTGACAAGATCGCCGCCTGCATCCCATCAAGGCGACTATTGATTCCTTCAAACGCATGCTCGTGTTTCACAATCGCGCCATGGTTGGCAAACCTGCGAACTTTCTCAGCCAGGTCGTCGTCATTGGTGATAATACCTCCCGCGTCACCATAGGCACCCAGATTCTTTCCAGGGAAAAAACTGAAAGTTCCAGCAATCCCGTAGTTACCTACTATTTCATTTCTGTATTTCGCAAAATGTGCCTGAGCACAATCCTCCACAAGATGCAGGTCATACTTCTTACAAAGCAACGTGATTTCATGGAGATTAGCTGGCAGACCAAATAAATGAACTGGCAGAATTGCTTTAGTATTACTTGTAATTTTCTCTTCAATCTTGTCTGTGTCAATTGTGTAGTAATCAGGGTCGATGTCGACGAAAACCGGCTTCGCACCTGTCAGCGAAATCGTTTCTGAAGTTGAGATCCAACTGTTTGCCACCGTGATAACCTCATCAGTCGGCCCAATTCCAAGGGACTTCAGAACAACGAAAATTGCATCTGTACCATTTCCGACGCCTAAACAATGAGCAGTTTGATATGCTTCTTTGAACGATTTCTCAAAGCCAGAGACATATTTCCCCTTGATAAAGGCGGTATCCTGAATTACAGAAGCAATAGCTTCGTCTATTTCGGATTTTATCGATATGTACTGCGCGTACAGATCAACAAATGGGATTTTCATAGAAGTTAACTCCAATCATCTAATCGATATCTTGTGGATCTTCGGAACAGGTATTGCCTGAAATGCCAGCAAACCAGGACCTGTGAATCTACTCTCCTGAATTCAGGCGGAGACTAACAAATTTCTATTTTCCATTCCAAATATTCCGAGTAAAAAAGTCAGGCCTCCTCATCAGTCACCAGGACTAATTGAGCAATTGAAATCTGACCCAACTATCCACAATTCAACAAGCCTTTCAAAATCGATCAGCATCTGGCAAAGAACACTGTCATCAGACCATTTGCTCAGGTACTATTGCGCGATTGCAAGCAGCGATGGTACGCCAATCAGGTCAGCTATCCACTTCTAAGACCCGACAACATCCAAAAAAAATATTAAAATGGAATCGAGCAACAGGCTGAATAATCCAGACCTTGAATGAGATCACATTTTGCAACAAAAAAAAGCTAAGAAGATCTTTGTCTGCAGTTACCTGTACCCATTACTGACGGAGGAATTCCACCGGCATCATATGTCTGCTTCCACTTATGACGAAGCGTGTAATCAACTCATCAGATTCGCCTCACAGTGGTTTCCAGAAATACATCCCATTGCCATACAGGGCGGGCATAATAGTTTCATATCACCTTATAGCGACACGATTCTGCAGCGACTCTGGGCGAAAGAGCACGGTATCACTTCAGAATCCATGCTCGAAATTCTGGTTGAACAGGTAAAACACTCAAAACCCGATGTCTTTGTCTTCAATGGCGGCACTCGAGACTACAAATCAATCTTCCCGGCGATCCGATCCCTGGTACCAAGGATTGTCACCTGGCTGTCGAGCAAACCGCCAGTTGGAATGGATTTGTCGAATGTAGATCTGATGGTTACCGATAATGAATTGATAATCAACGCATGTAAAAAGAAGAAAACTCCTGTTGCTTATATGTTAAGTAGTGTGCCGGGTCACCAGGGGCAGCGCTTAAAACCATTTCTGGACAGACAATTTGATGCCTGTTTTGTTGGTAGCTTTACTCATCAGTTCAGAAAGAGAATAAACACGCTGGTAGCAATTCACGATGCAGGAATCAACATACAGATACACGGACAAGGTCTGGCGGAACATTTCACACCTGCAATTCCAGTAGGACTCGTGCTGAAAAGATATCTACCGGATTTTTACTCGATCCTGTATAACGCTGGAATCTTACCGATCTACAGTCCACTCAGGAAAATCGTAAAGAAACCCGTATTCGGTACTCAAATGTTTGAGCTAGTCGGGGAGAGCCGTGCCGTTATAAACTGTCATGCAGATTTTGATATTGACCGCGCACCAAACATGCGGGTATTTGAAACGATGATATCCGGATCTTTGCTGATTTGCGACAGGCATACTGAGGTTGAAAGAATCTTTAAGCGAAACGAACACTTCGTGACTTATGACAATATCGAAGATTTACCGAGGCTGATGCAGGAAATAAACCTCGAACCAGAAAGATTTGCTTCAATTGCCCAGGCAGGTCGCAATGAAATATTAAGTAAACACTCCGTTGAGAAGAGATTCACAGAGATTGCTGACCTTCTCGAACTAAATAGTTAAAGTTAATTGATGTCTACAGACACTTCGAAGTATTTAAGGAAGTAATCATGGTGGAGACCGTTGTCGCGCAGGTAGGAATAGGCTATTGGGGACCGAATATTCTTCGCAACCTGGTTAATTCTGATCAGTGCTCCGTTAAGAAAGTCGTAGAAATAGACAAACCTCGCCAACTCTGGGTAAAAGAGAACTACCCTGATATTGAAGTAGTATCTGATATCAAATCAGCACTAAATGATGATTCAATCAACGCAATCCTTATTTCAACACCAGTTAGGTTCCACTATGACCAGGCTATAAAAGTTCTGAGCGCCGGTAAACATGTATTTGTTGAAAAACCTATGGCCCGTTCCGTTGAAGAAGTCAGAAGCATCGGAAATCTCGCCAAAAGCCGTGGTCTAAGAGCGATGGTCGGCCACACATATCTATTTAGTCCTGCTGTCAGATTCATAAAGCAATACTTGGATAGTGGTCAATTGGGAGATATTTTGTCAATCTACAGCCAGCGCCTAAATCTGGGAAAGGTTAGATCCGATGTTGACGCACTTTGGAATTTAGCGCCACACGACATTGCCATGATTCAGTACTGGCTCGACAACAAGAAACCGACAGAAATCAACAGGGTCGGACAATCGTTCCTCCAAGCAGATATTGATGATGTTGTATATCTGACGATGAAATACAGCAGCGGCACCATCGCCAGCATACAGGTAAGCTGGATGGACCCTACGAAGACCCGAAAAACAGTCCTGGTGGGCTCAAAAGGGATGATTGTTTTCGATGATACGGCGGAAGACAAAATTCAGGTCTTAAATAAGTCAATCAGCATCAATTCGGGCCACACGGTAGCTGGTCAAGCTGAATCCGGTCATTTCAGTAATCCTGAGTTCACATATTCAGACGACGGGGTCCAAATACCTAAACTCGTAGATACAGAACCGTTGGCGGCTGAGCTAGGACATTTCTTCGATTGTATTGAAGATAATAGCCTTGAGTGTCTATGCGATTACCGTCATGCAGAGAGCGTGGTTCGCATTCTTTCAGGCAACCTTGACGATTGACCAATGGAGTTAGATCATTGAATGAACCTGTTGGCTGTTGCTCGAATCAGCGGAGATTACACCAACCTCAATAAATCATGAGCCTCTCTCAAGCGTTTCGCAATATCGATGCCGTCAGGACAAGCGCCGGAACACAGGGTATCGCATCCCAGGCAGGCGTCTGCATTCACACTAAGTTGCCCATAGCGCATCATTGCTTCCTTCTCAGCACCAAGATCCTCAAAATACATCCTGTGGCGGAATATATCGTTGATCGGGACACCTTCGGGGCACTTGTCCAGGCATTCACCACAATGCTGTCTACAATGGCTCCCGCTGATCAGCCTCTCATACTTTTGAAGCAATGCAACATCACTTTCATCTAACGTTTTACCTGAGGCGTATAGAAATTCATCTAACTGCCCTGTTTCCCATAGCGAGATGACCAGGCACGAAACATTTGAATTCGCCAGCACCCATTTAAATGCTGCCTGTGTATAGGAGTCACGCTCATCACGATTTAGATCGAGCCCTTTGTGTTTGGCTCCACGCAGGGTCTTCATTGCAACCACTCCAATATCTTTCTTCGCCGCACGATCAATAACATCAGCTAGCTGTGGCCATGCACCAAAATGGTATGCAAGCATCATGACATCAAAGAGATCACTTTCTATTGCCGCGTTTGCAACTGTCACAAGATCCGGAGTATGGGTACTCACACCAAGGAATCGCACTTTCCCCTGCTGTTTCAGTCGATCGAAGGCTTCGTGAACGTTTTCGTCGAGAAGTCGATCTACGCTGTCACATGAATGAATATGAACAAGATCAACCCAATCGGTTCGCAATCGACCCAAACTGCTGTTGACTGCTTCCATATAGGTTTCGACGCTGGTACCTGGTCCAAGGTGGCCGCCTGGTGTGCAGAATTTTGTTGCCAGAAATATCTTGTCGCGCTTGCCTACCATCGCTTCGCCAAAGCGGTTCTCTGAACCTGCAGCAGAATAATCAGGCGCTGTATCGAAATAATTGACACCTCGTTCGATGGCCTCATGCACTACTTTGGGAGTCTGGCGACCGCCTGTCCCTGATCCACTGCCAATGGAGATATCAGAAACCATCGCTTCTGTTCGCCCGAGCCTGCGATAGCTGGAAACTTTTGATCCCTGCCATGCATCCATCGGTACGTCTGCTTTATACGGGGGCTGTACCAGAAATATATGGCGACCCGATACGTCATACCAACCGTAATTTCGTGCGATTGCGGCAACTCCGGTAGCAAGGACACCAGCACTGATACTCAAGCCTCCTGTCAGAAATTTCCGCCGTGTACTGGGTTCTGCCACAGAGTCTTCTTTATCCTGACCCTGCTCACGTCTCCCCATCTTAAATACCCAGACAACAGTCAACACTATGGTAAGGAATACTAATAGAACGGTTATATAGACAGGGAGGCTGGAATTACTGCCCGGGTCATAACCTTCAACCAATCTGCCAAAATAGCCACCCGCCAGGAAGTAGCCTGATAGTATGCATAAGAGCCAAGCGACTAAAGTAATGCGCGCCATAGGGTCCTCCAGTGCTCGCAAGTGAATAATCGTTATCGGTGCGTTGTATTAGAGCCCTGCAATTCCAAACAGTCAATCTAATTCCCCGACCAGATGTCAGAACGACTGAGACAATGCAAGGGCTGATAGCTACAATAGCTGTTGGATTTAACGACTAATTACCCACGAGATGATTGCGGTAGCCAACAACACCAGAATATGTGTCGGTCGCGACAGCGAACTGGCACAAATCGACGTACAAATGGGTAACGCGCTGGCTGGTGAAGCCAGCGTTTGTATTGTGCAGGGTACGAATGGTTCCGGCAAAAGCACCCTAATGAGGGAATATGTCTCCTCGCTGGAATCAAATGACAACAATCTGGTAGTCGCATGGGGTCATTGCGATCAGCAAACCGGCTCTGTTCGCCCCCTTCTGCCCTGGATTGAAATCCTGCAATCCGTCGCCGGAACCAGCGACATCATTGTTCCGGCAGAACAGATACAGGATATTGGCGGTGTGCTTGGCTCGGTCCGTTCCGCTCTGTCTGAACTGGCGCCGGACATCGTCGAATTGCTTATCCCGGGTATTGGCTTGGTGATCCGTTCCGCTTCTCTGATCACAAGAAAAACCCCTCTGGCAAACAGGTTGCGTACCAAAAAGGAACAAAGAGAAAAAGCGAACATAGTTGCCGACCGGGCAGAACTACAGAACCAGTACATCGCAATATTGGAAAAAATCCTTGATGACTCACCTTTATTACTGGTTTTTGATGATCTTCATTGTGCAGATGATGCTTCACTGGATCTTTTGAGACGGCTTGCAGACAAGACATCAGACAAACAACTGATGCTACTGATCGCAACCAGTGACTCTTCGGACGCTATCCAACAGACCATCAACGAAGTAAGCGAGAAAACTAACTCTCTCACGGTAGATCTGGATCAGGCTCGTATAGATACAGGTAAGGATCTAGCATCCGCCTATGTCGATGCAATCACTCCCGGGGTTAGTCAACATTTTGTCGATGAACTTATTGTCCACACCGGTGGTCACCCGTTATTTATCGTCGAGTTAATGGATCATTTAATCGACAACGGGAAGCTGATCCGGGCCGGGGACGATTGGCAGGAAGAGAGAGACATAAGCTGGGCTGATTTGCCTCGAAGCGTCGAAACGGTATTGTCGACACAACTCAGCAGTCTGGATGAGACATTACTCAGTATTTTTCAAGCGGCAGCCATTGAAGGTGATCAGTTCACTGTAGAGGTGATTGCCGGTGTACTGGATATGAGCCCGATGAACACGGCTAAAATCCTCGCACGTCGCGCCCCGGCTAATCTGGTCGAAACAGTCGGTACATACCATATCGACGGATCGAGGGTAACGAAGTATCGCTTCTGCTACAGTCTGGCCAGAAGATTTGTTTACAACCAGATTGATGACGTAGAGCGGATCTATTTGCATGAGGCTGTTGCGAAACAAATACAATCACTAGCCGGTGATAATGGTGAATCACTTGCGGCGCAGATCGCATATCACTTTGAACACGCTGAAGTTTATGACCGCGCAGCTTTCTACCACGAACAGGCTGCAATATACGCAAAAACAACCTGCTCTCTGGTGGAGTCCGACAAACACTTCAGAAAAGCGCTGAAGTTCTCAGGCGAAGATCAGGAGAAGCTGCGAATCACCTGGTCCCTTGCGAAAAACAGCTCGCAAATTGGCAGCATTGATGAAGCTCTCGATTTAATTATAGCGGCACGCGTCATGGCTGAAGACAGATCAGACGAGGATCTTTTGTCGATTCTTTCTTACGAATCGCTCTACCTGTTTTTGCTTAACCGATTGGACGAGAGTGAGGATCTCACACTTAAGACACTGGCACTGGCAAAAGACGACGGGAACGAGCAGGTTCAGGCAATCCTGTGGGATACGCTTGGACGAATTCACGGTATGCGAGGTCAACTGGACGAGGCAGTGACTGCCGCTGAACATGCCGTTGAGTTGGCAGAAAAACAACCCGACATCGCTACTATCGCACGCTGCTACGCCGGTCTTGGCTGGAATCTCAAACAGGTCGGGCGATATAGTGATGCGCTGAGTGTGCTCGAAGACAATCTTTCCCTGATCGCTCGCGAAGATCTGGACCTGTCGATAGCCTCGGATACACACAATAGCATTGCAGACTGCTATATAAGTCTCGAGGACTACGCTCCTGCAAGAGAGCACCTGGAAATAGCCATTGAGAACTGGAAAAATTTTGATCAGGTCGCAAGCGCATCAATTGCGCTTAACAATCTTGCCAATCTGGCAAATCGTGAAGCGCTTTATACAGAGGCGCTTACATTCGCCGAAGAAGCACTGATAATGGACAGGAAAAATTTTGGCGAGCAACATCCGGGCGTGGCCTTTCCACTATGCTGTATTGGCGAATCATATCTGGGCTTAACCCGTTTCAGTGACGCTGTTGCAGTTCTTCAACAAGCGCTCGAAATTCGCCTGAACAACGAGGTATCAGAGGGAGCACTGGCCTGGACAAAATGGTTACTTGGTCGAGCCCTGGTCGAGTCAGGAGAAGGTATCAACCAGGGAATTGAGCACGTAAAAGAGGCCCGATCTGTTCTCGAATCCATGGGAGTCGCTGCTGAAAGTGAACTTGGCGATATAGATCGGTGGATGAGTGAAATGAAACCTGGCGCAATCTGAATCAATGGTCATTTAAAACGGGACAGAACGAATCGAATTGTGGCTGACCAGCTCTCCAGGCTTTTACTTATCTTCCGGGGTTACCCACTGATCTTCATCTGTAGGTACTTTCATCCAACTGGCGCTGGAAGGTTTTGAATCCTTCGACTTTTTCTTTGCAACCCTTCTCGGAGCCACTGGCGCGACATCAGGGCGCAACCTGGCACACTCCCTGAGTGACTGATCACAGCACATGCCAAGTCCGTTGTTACCCGGATCTGAATAGCACCTCAAATTAGCGGTACTGGTTACATTTCGTTCCATCGCTCTCAGGGTATATTGGGGTGATATACAATTAAAGTGCTCGTCTTTCACCCGTCTCAATTTAGCCCGTACCGGCAGCATGATCCTTTTTACATCCATCCAGCTACGAGTTATTTTACTTACAACGGATGAACATCCACCACCAGCTCCGCCTCCAATCGTCAACTCTGCCCTGACTACAACCGGAGCCCCCATCGAGAGGGCAAGGATGCCACTCAGACAAAAAACCTTCAGTTTGATCATCCTGATCTCCTCACTTCAGTTGATCCCTACTGGTAAGTCAGCAACCAATAATGACTGATTATTTCAAACCGCGCCGAGTAGAGTCCTTATTGAATGCCTGTCACCAGCATCTATCCTCAGAGGTTACCACGATCCATCATTACAAAGAATCAATCTTGTTTTCGTTATATACATGAATGAAACAACCTCATCATGACCGGGATTTAATAGATTCAGCAGCACCTGCTATCTTCTTTGACCGGGATCTGTATCTGATGTTTCGATTTCTGAGAAACCGGCATTTACATTCCTTCGATCAAAACCTTATATTGACTACTCCTTTGGAAGTCAGGAGATACAGCGATATGTCCTTCGTTACCAGCCACGGTGTTGAAATCTACTATGAATCTCACGGAGAGTCAGAAAATGTAATAGTGCTTGCGCATGGCATGGGCGGCAATGCCGCCATCTGGTTCAATCAGGTGGCAGAATTTTATGAAGACTATCGAGTGATAGCCTTTGATCATCGCTATTTCGCAAGATCAAATTGCAGTGCTGAAGAGTTTGACCCTGCAAAGTTCCCGGACGATGTCATCAAAATCATGGACCAGGAAAACATCGACAGCGCAGTCTTTATTTGTCAATCCATGGGTGGCTGGACTGGCAGTCAAATGGCGATCAACCATAAAGAGAGAGTCAGGGGATTAGTTATGAGTCATACACCCGGTGTTTTCTTTCATCCGGCTGTTGAGAACAAGAGGGATGTTTCAGATCTCGTCAGCAGGATTGGTGGCAGTTTCGCCTCTCCAGCCCTGGCCCATGATTTCCTTCAGAAAAATCCTGCAGGTGCTGTCCTATACGCTCAGGTCAGTAACTTCAACGATATTGATCCGGCGGTTATACCCCAAAAAATAGGTGAATCACCCATCGCAGTTGATACTCAAACGCTGACAGGATATTCAGTGCCCACCCTGTTTGTTACCGGTAATCTGGATGTTCTTTTCCCCTGCGAATACATCGAAAAACTGTCTGCCACGCTGCCGGGTGCAGAGCATGTTAATCTTGGTGATGTAGGTCACAGCAGTTATTTTGAGATGCCCGAAGCTTTCAATAAAGAGGTTCGACAATTTCTAGAACGACATTCCCTGTAGACAGCCAAGGGATTCAGAAGCCGTGAATATTGCCTCACTCCTTGCCAAAACAGCAATCCGGTATCCATCCGCCACAGCCGTGGTTGATGGCACCGAAGCTTATTGTGATTATCAACAACTATCCCTAAGTGTCGGTGGTATTGCGGGGTATCTGCGTAATGAACTCAAGCTCAATGCAGGTGATCGGGTTGCACTGATCATGAAGAACTGCCCTCAGTTTGTTGAAGTGCTCCTGGCTGTATTGCATGCAGGTCTTGCCGCAGTACCCATCAATGCCAAATTACACAAAAAGGAATTCGACTACATTCTTCAGAATTCCGGTGCTTCCGTTCTATTTATTACCAGCGAATTTTCTGAACTTTTTCCACCAAGCCATCCGAATAAAAACTCAAGTAGAGTGATATCAGTTCAAGATCATATCTTTGAATCCATCCGAGAATCTGCCGTTCTGCCCATGCACCAATCTGATCCTTCAGATCTCGCCTGGCTTTTCTACACAAGCGGCACAACGGGTCAACCGAAAGGGGCGATGATGAGCCATCGCAATTTAATGGTCATGACCCAGAGTTATTTTTCATCCGTGGATCATATTGATAGAGGGGATACCCTGTTACATGCGGCGCCGATGTCACATGGCTCCGGGCTTTATATTTTTCCTAATATTGCGAAGGGTGCCCAACAGGTGGTTTGTCGTAGCGGCAGTTTTAACGAAGAAGAAGTCTTCGAGCTTCTACAGGTTCATCCGAACGTGAGTATGTTCGCTGCACCTACCATGATCCGCAGGCTGGTTTCAGCAGAGCTACCTTATGAACCATCTACGAGTCACCTAAAGTCCATTATCTACGGGGGCGGACCCATGTACATTGCCGACATCAAGGCAGCCATCGAAAGGTTCGGATATAAGTTCATTCAGATCTACGGTCAGGGTGAAACGCCCATGACAATCACCAGTCTCAGCAGGGCAGACCACATGCCACGAGATGACATTTCACTTGATGAGGTGCTGGCATCAGTCGGTACAGCACAATTACCGATAGAGCTCCGAATTGCAGATGAATCAGGCAAGACACTGCCCACCGGGGAGATCGGTGAAATTCTCGTCAAAGGAGATACCGTGATGCTGGGATACTGGGATGCACCCGAGGCAACCAGTGAAACCATCATTGATGGCTGGTTGCACACGGGTGACATGGGTGTATTGAATCAACACGGTTATCTAACACTTAAAGATCGCTCGAAAGATATGATCATCAGCGGCGGCACCAATATTTATCCAAGAGAGGTAGAAGAGGTACTGTTGCAGCACGAAGCCATCGAAGAAGTCGCGGTCGTCGGCAAAGAGGACCCGGATTGGGGAGAATCCGTTATTGCATTCGTTGTCACTCGTACTGGTGAAGAACTGAGCTCTGAACAGTGTGATGCATGGTGCCTTGAAAACATGGCCAGGTTCAAACGGCCGAAAACCTACCACTTCGTCGATAACCTACCGAAAAACAATTACGGAAAGATATTGAAGCGAAGTCTGCGGCTTCTTACCTAGCACCGATTAATCACCAAGGGATCAGCTTTGGGGAAAATGCAGCGCCGCCCTGGTGAATTATCCAGGCTGGGATGAATAGGTTGCGGCTCGTTCGATCATTCTTTTTGCCTGTGTATAGTGAGGTTTGTCAAGCATGATGCCATCCAGACCAACCACACCAACATCGGGATCTGCCTCGAATGCATCGACTACTCTTTGTGACCACACCAACTGCTCTTCGGTAATTGAAAATGCCTGATTAATGATATCAACCTGATTCGGATGAATCGCCATCATGCAGGTAAATCCAGCGCGTCTTGCACCCTCACAAGCATCACGCAATCCGTCATCATCCCTGAAATCAGTGAACACCGTATTACAGGGTTCAATACCGGCAGATGCTGCCGCCGCCAGGCATAAACTTCTGGCGGTACGAAACAGATCATCCCAACTGCCATCGGGTAAACGGTGGGTTTCCGCTCCAACGTCAGCCGAAAGATCAAATTCACCCCAACTCACATAAGCCAATCGACGGCTACAGTCTGTCAGGCCTGCCATATTCAACATGCCCTGCCCGGTTTCAGTTCCTATAACCAGTATTTTGGTGCTTTCGGGCACGACACTCTCACGAACTTCAAGTGCACTGAGATAATGATCCAACCGAATGACATCCTCTCTAGTACGGTACTTGGGCAGTATGATGTAATCAGGCGCACCACCCACAACTGCAGACAGGTCATCGAGTGTCATCCCGCCATCCAGTGGATTAACTCGAACCATCAATTTCTGTGTACGCGATCCAGTTGGATGTGAATCAAGATATTCTCTTGCCAGTCGTCTACCCTCGTCTTTGCGCCCGAGGGCAATTGAATCCTCCAGATCGAGAATCAAGCCATCTGCATTGGTACCTTCACCCTTCGCAATCTTCTTTTCGCTGTCCGCTGGAAGAAACAACATTGATCTCATGATTGCGCTCCTGACTCTATATTCGGGCGTATCGCCATCAATGCCGTTCGTTTCACTGTAGCGACAATTTCGTCTTTCTGGTTGAAGCCTTCATGACAAAAATTAACAATTCCCGAATCATTTCGGGATTTGCTGATGCGTTTATCCAAGACGGTCGTGCGAGCGTGGATAGTATCTCCATGGAAGGTGGGACGGGGAAAGCTGATATCTGTCATACCCAGGTTGCCAAGGGTTGTGCCGAGGGTCAGTTCAGTAACCTGTATCCCCACCACAAGCGCCAGCGTAAACATACTGTTCACGATCCGTTCACCGTACATACTGTTTTTTGAAAACTCAGCATCGATATGTAACGGTTGCGTATTCATCGTCATGCAACTGAACATCATGTTGTCATACTCAGTTACCGTGCGCCGAACCTCGTGATCAAATACCTGCCCTTCCTCGAAATCTTCAAAATAGTATCCAGCCATGACTCGTCCTTCTGATAGGTTGTGAAGATACAGGAGTGTATCAGAGTTACTTCTCACTCGAGACGAGTCACCCTCAAACCCTCTCGATCCTAAACATCAGTCGGGATGTAATAGGCAACCGTTTTCTGTGCAAGTTTCAAGTTGCTTCCATCCTGTCGCCCTGCCATGCTTCAAGCATCAGGATCAGACCGGCGTTTATAGGGAGACTCATTCATGCATTCGACTCAGAGCTTTCTCATCTCTCCTGAAAGCAACCTGCCGGAAGGCTGTTAGCCATGCCAAGCGATAGTCAGATTCAAGACGCTCTTCTCAACGATAAACTCATTGATATCGTCACCAAAGGTGCAAAATCGGGAAAGAGCAGGTGCGTTGAAATCTGGTTTACCAATGTAAACGGTCGAATCATTATCTGTGGGACACCAGATTCAACAGGCGAAAATGGACCCCAAAGCAAGAGGGGCTGGCTTGCGAATCTGAAAACCAACCCGGCATTTCTGTTCTGTTTCAAAGAATCCATCAATATCAGACTACCCGCAAGAGCAGTAGAAATCACCGACCCGGCAGATCGCCGCTTCCTGATGAGTGCGCCTGAAACCAGGTGGTATCGCGAGAGGGTTGATTCGATAGACCAGTTAGTTGAAGCAAGTCCTATTGTCGAAGTGTTCTTTGAATGAATTCTGACAATCAGCCAACAGATCTCTTATTTACGCAAAGCCGTTCTTAAAGTTTCAGGTCCTTTACTGGTCAGGTTGCGGCTGGCTCCCATCAGACAGGTGATTCACAGATTGACCTCGATCCTGATAGCTGTTTTATTCTTTCTTTTGATCTTAAGTGGAATCAGGAGTGAGTGATGGCAGAACTAGATGGAAAAGTTGCAATAATTACTGGTGCGGGTCGACTGAGGGGTATCGGCAGAGCAAGTGCCGTCGCACTTGCAAAACTGGGCGCAGACATTGTTGTTACAGGCACAGGCAGAGACCCGGCGAGTTTCCCTGACGATGAAAAAGCAGTCGACTGGAAAGATGTCGAGAGTACCTGCGAGCAGGTACGGGAAACTGGTTCTCGGGCTTTGCCGCTTATATTCGATGTAACGAACAGCGAACAGGTGAAAGACTCAATTGATAAGGTCGTATCAGAGTTGGGGCGGATCGATATTCTGGTCAACAATGCTGCTATCGCTCGAGGTGAAGATCGGGTCGCAATAGAGGACCTGGATGCAGATCTGTTTCAGCGAGTAGTCGATGTTAAGGTCAGAGGTACATTTCTTTGTACTCAGGCTGTTGTCAATCATCTCTACAAGCAAAATCAGGGCGGCAAGATTGTCAACATCTCATCAGTTGCCGGTAAACGCGGCAGTGCAAATACGTTAGCGTACAATGCTGCAAATTTTGCCATGATCGGCATGACTCAATCGATGGCAAGGGAGTTCGGCCCGAGAGGGATTAATGTCAATTGTGTCTGTCCGGGTGCAGTTGCAACTTCTCGTATGGACGCAGTTAATCCTGATAACCGGCCAGAGAGATTGCAACCGAATGATCCCGTTGGTCGCTGGGGAACCGATAATGAGGTTGGTGAATTTGTCTCCTATCTCTGTACCGAAGCGGCATCCTGGATTCACGGTCAGTCAATCAACCAGGATGGCGGTGCCATTATGGAACACTGAGATTGAAGAGATTAATTAGGCAAGAGCGTGAAATAACGGTTTCGCGATCAGCTCGACTGCTCGTGTTAACGCTGCTATGCAGTATGGCAAACGCAAGTCAAAAAAATGCTTATTTTGGTGATCTGCACGTTCATACAAGATATTCCTATGATGCTTTCTTTTTTGGCACCTATGCATCCCCTGATGATGCCTATCGCTTTGCGCGGGGAGAATTACTCAGGCATCCGGCAGGTTTCGATATCAGGCTGACACGCCCGCTGGATTTCTACGCGGTTACCGATCACGCCTATTTTCTGGGCATGTGGTGGTCCATTAAAAACAACCCTGACCATCCTCTCAGATCGGATCCTGATGCAGTGTCGATCGTCGATGCGAAGTCGATTGCCGAACGCGCAGCCGCATTTGGTCGTGCGTTTCGTTTTTCGAAAACAAAACTGCATAGAGAAGATGTCAGAACCGCCTGGAAAGATATTCAGGCTGCAGCCGAACGTCACAACGACCCCGGCAGGTTCACTACTTTCATCGCCTTTGAGTTTACCCCTGAAGCGAATATGGATGGTCTGCATCGTAACGTCATCTATCGAAGCAATAAGGTACCACGCAGCCTGATAGGCAGATTCGAAACACTGAACCCGGAGGATCTCTGGGCATGGATGGATAGGCATCGGGAAAACGGCATTGAATCACTGGCAATCCCCCACAACATGAATCTCTCAAATGGCAAGATGTACGATGCGATTACATTTCTTGGCGATCCACTGGATGAAACATATGCCGCTATTCGAAGCCGCAATGAGCCAATTGCAGAAATTACTCAGGTAAAGGGCACCTCGGATACCCATCCCTTCCTGTCACCCAACGATGAATGGGCTAATTTCGAGATTGCCCCCTATAAACTGGGAGGCTTCAATTTGAGCCAACCACAGGGTAGCTACATCAGACAAGCCTGGCTGGACGGTCTGGCCATGGCAGAAAGAGGCTTCAACCCTTTCGAATTTGGTGTAATAGGCTCCAGTGATACTCACAATGGCGGTCAGCACTATGATGAATCAAAATACGTGAGCAAAGTCGGTGATTTCAGTGTTACGCCTGAATCAAGAGGATCGGTACCGGTCGCAACAGGTGCTGCAGGTGCTGGATATAGGGAAACTACGCAACGATATTACAGCGCCTCGGGTATCGCAGGCGTCTGGGCAGAGGAGAATACCCGCCAGGCTATCTTTGACAGTCTGAAACGCAAAGAGACTTTTGGTACAACAGGTCCACGCATCAAAGTCCGCCTTATTGCCGGATATGATCCTGACGGTAGCTGGCAGTCGAAGCCACCATTTGATCAGAAAGATACTGTACTGCAAGGCGGACGACTGATCACGAAACCCGCCCAGATTCCTAAATTCCTGGCCTGGGCACTTGCAGATCCAACCGGCGCAGAACTCCAGCGCATCCAGATGATTAAAGGCTGGCGAGAAGATGCTCAGTCGTTTGAGAAGGTTTATGATATCGCCTGTGCCAGAGATCAGGTCGTGAATCCGGTGACGCATCGATGCCCCGATAACGGCGCACGGGTGAACATCGAAAACTGCAGTATCACCAGGAACACCGGTTCGAGTGAACTGAGGACAATATGGTCAGATCCGGATTTTGATTCAGAACAGCGTGCTTTTTACTACGTTCGAGTGTTGGAAAATCCAACCTGCAGATGGTCTACCTGGGATGCAATACGAGCGGGTGTCAGACCGAGACCAGACTTACCGGTAACTATTCAGGAGAGAGCCTGGACTTCACCCATATGGCTCATGCCTGAATAATGCTTCATCACAACAACCAAAAAGAGATTGTCTTATTCTTCCTAGCTTTGCGTGCGATGGGATATCAGCATCAGATCCGCCAATGTGCGGGCGCCAAGTTTCTCCATCAGATTGGCTCGATGGAATTCAACGGTACCTATGGTTACCGAGAGGGATTCAGATATGGATTTGTTTGTATGGCCATTAATGACGAGTTCATAGACTTCAGATTCCCGCGGCGTCAGACTTGCCAGTAGATTTTGTGTTTTTTTCTCTCGAAGTCGAATGTCCAGGCGTCTCTGACTTTCGTCAACCGCTTTTGATACCTGCTCGATCAATTCATCCAGTGTAAAGGGTTTTTGCAGAAATCCCAGTGCACCATTCTTGACTGCACCGACCACATCAGAATAGCTGCTATCCCCGCTCATGAATACGATGGGAATATCGATGTTTCGCCTGCCCAGTTCTTTTTGTACATCCAGCCCGCTAATGCCAGGCATCTGATTGTCGAGTAACAGGCAGCTAAAATCGTCGAATTCTTTTTCTTCGAGAAAATCTAATCCCGAATCATAGGTTACAACTGTATAACCAGCGAGAGTTAACATCTTCGCTGCTATTTCAAGCTGATCTTTGTAGTCATCAACGATATATATGATTGGCGTAGTTGACATGAAACTCCAGAATACTTCTCTGATGCCACTCTATAGGTGAGATCGAATTAATCTATCACCATATATTTTGAAAGGTAATTGGGGTAAAACCAAAGGATTCAAGTGATCCCTATTTTGACAGTTCTGTCACCTAATGCGGGAGACCCAATATCGTACATTTTTTGATCATTTCAGATCGTCCCGTCAAACGATTAACCTCACAAAATGCACGTATATAGTGCGTTTCACCCACTTTGATGACCCGAACTATAAAGATAGACCAGTACATTGAGATTTCATATATCTATCTGCATGAGCGTGAGAGAAAGCGACCAGCAACAGGCAAATAACGACCAGCCGTCTGATTACCCGTATGAGCGGTTAAGTGAATTTTTATTGCGTAGCAGCTACATGAGCACCAGTTTTCTTCAGCAGTGTGGGGACCAGTTTCTCCGAAAATCCCGCGATGAAACACCACAGGATGAGCACACTCATGTTTTTGTAAGTACCAGATATTTCACCACCGTAGGATACCTGAGTAACGGGTAAATCAGGCAATACCCCGCCACCGGCAATACCCCGCCACTGACGGAAACAAAATCAGACTGGACGAAGAAATAAAATATCAAAGCGGCACAAACACCGGTAAAACTCCTGATTAACAGGTAGTTGAAACGATGACGAAGCTTTAATTCGCTTAGTGAACTCTGAGCAATAGACTGGAGACCTGTCAGCATGCTGAAAGTCGCACCCAGTGCACCTGATAGTGTTGCAACAACCAGCGCTTTTGTTGGTACGGATAGTCCCGGATATTCAACGTAAAACCACAATGAGAGTACGAATAATGAAAACGATCCAACAAACAGGACAGAAGTTCTGATACGGGTGAGAAGCAACAGATCCCTCTCCTGGTTTCTTTTGGTAAAGAACCACTGCAATTCCTGAATAAGCTGTATCAGTACCGTTCGCTTTTGACTAACCCTTCTATCTTTTGATCTCTGGGTTCCCTGATTCCCACTCACCTGATTCTTTGCCATCTCAAGATATTCTTCCTGTGAGAATCTGGATTTGTACTCTGCAAGACTTCGATGAAGTTCTACATCCAGGATATCCTCATCAAAATAGTTTGCCAGCTCGAGTTCAATCTTGTACGCAGCTTCCCAGCTCTCCTCTTTTTCCATTAACTGGTCCAATCGACCAGTTGCGTCATCTGGAATCAGTTGCTTTTTCTTCAGCCGGTTATAGTTAACGTGAAGCGGTATGTAGTATTGGCTGAGTAACTTGTCTTGTTGATTGGTCGTAAAAACCGTTCGTATCAGTCCGTCCATGTCTAATCCCGGTAGTATCCCTTACCCTGGTATTATTATTTTTCCGGTTGCGGTTCAGCTACCCGAAATACTCTTCTTATTTAACAACAACCGGTAGATCTGTTTTCACGTTTTCTAGAAGTTGTCTTTTCTGCGCCGGGTTTCCGCAAAAACTTCTACAAGATCTGCGCCTGCCAAACCAACATTCTGCTGAAGTGCAGGGCTGTCTGGTCTCAGGAAAGGATTTGTCGCCTTCTCGTCTCCAAGGGTAGACGGTACGGTCGGCTTTCCATCTGATCGCAATTCATCAACCTTTTTACAGCGAGCCTGCAACTCGTCATTTTGCGGTTCGACCGATAATGCAAATTTCGCATTTGCCTGTGTATATTCATGTGCGCAATACACAAGCGTTTCATCAGGCAATTCAATTAACTTCGACAGACTATTCCACATCTGGTCCGCTGTCCCCTCAAACAACCTGCCGCATCCCAATGCAAACAGTGCATCGCCGGAAAACAACAGATTATCTTCAGGAAAATAAAAAGCGATATGTCCCATCGTATGTCCTGATACATCGAATACGCTTGCAGAGTTGGGACCAAAATTAAAGGTGTCGCCATCACCAACCTCAACATCAATACCGGGTATTCTGGCTGAGTCATCTCTTGAGCCGACAATCGTGCAGCCCCACTCTTCCTTCAGCTCAAGATTTCCACCCGCATGATCAAAGTGATGGTGAGTATTCAGAATATGAGTGAGTTTCCATCCTTTCTCATTCAGCGCTTTGTTAATCGGTGCCGCCTCGGGCGCATCAATCGCCGCTGTGAGATTCTGTTCAGGATCGTGAACAAGGTAGCCGTAGTTATCTGAAAGACACGGGAATTGATGAACCTCGAGCATATTGTATTTCCTGAAGTGAGTAGATTGAAATGTCAACGATAGCCAGAAGTTAAACCGAACTCAACTGGCTTTGCCACCGGCGCCGATGCTATTTTACCCGTGAACTATCAAGAAAGAGAACTTCATGGTTATGAAGCGCCAGATCACTATTTTCGCGACTTTACTCATTTCACTTTCATCTCAGTTCACGATTGCCGAGATCAGCCATCAGAGGTTGTCCAGACTTGATGGCGTATTACAGCAATATATTGATAACGGAGATCTCGCAGGATCCGTCGCTCTGGTTAAATACAAAGGCAAGGATGTCTATCTCAATGCTTTCGGTTACAGGGACCTCGAAGCCGGGGCTGAGATGCGGACTAATTCGATATTCCGGATTGCATCCATGACAAAAGCCATTATCAGTGTGGCCATCATGCAGTTGCAGGAGGAAGGCAAACTTACGATTCAGGACAATGTGGGAAAGCATCTGACCGAATTCAATCAAACAACAGTTGCAGTCGCAAATGATGAAGGTGGATACGATATCGTTCCAGCCAATCGCCCCATCACTATTCGGGATCTACTCACTCATACCGCTGGTATTGGCTACGGTTATGGTCCTGCGTCAGATAAGTGGAAAGAGGCTGATATTCAGGGTTGGTATTTTGCACACAGAAACGAACCTATTCGGTCAACCGTACGCCGAATCGCAACATTGCCATTCGATGCCCAGCCAGGGGAGAAATTCGTCTACGGTTATAACACCGATATAGTCGGTGCGATTGTCGAGGTGGCCAGTAGTCAACCCCTGGATGAATACTTAAGCCAACACATCCTCAAACCCCTGGATATGAAAGACACCCACTTTTATTTACCGGCAAAGAAACGAAGCCGGTTTGCCGTAACGTATGCAGCAGGTGAAGAAGGAGGCATCAGTCGATCGCCCGATACCAGCGATATGAGAGGCCAGGGAGAATATGCTGACGGCCCTCGGCAGAGTTTCTCAGGAGGAGCCGGACTGCTTTCAACCGCGCGGGACTACAGCAGGTTCCTGCAGGCAATGCTGAACGGCGGCAAACTCGGCAGGACGAAAATACTCAGTCGACATTCGGTTGATCTCATGACTGCCAACCATATTGCGGGCATTGAGTTTCGTCCCGGGATGGGCTTTGGACTTGGCTTTAGCGTAGTTAAAGATCTCGGTGCAAGAGGTGTCGTGGGCTCAGTCGGCGAATATGCCTGGGGAGGTG
>CAZJRI010000017.1:0-1282 GCA_964548025.1 uncultured Pseudomonadales bacterium | reverse complement strand
CTACCACACCACTTATTGGGTGGACCCGGTTGAAGAACTCGTTGTGGTTTATATGACTCAGCTACTACCTGCGCGTGGACTGAATGATAATCAGAAACTGAGGGCATTGATCTACCAGGCATTGCAATAGCGCCTGATCTTCCACGGTAAATCAGTCCATATCACGGACTGCCATGTCCAATTCGTGCATTTCCTCCAGCACGGCTTTGAGTGATTCCAATGCCTCACTATATTTTGCATCTTCTTCTTCGTTCTCTCCGTATTTATAGCCATCCGGCACTTTACAGTAAGGGCTGCGCCTCAACTCATCGAGTTGTTTAACCAGTTCGCCATGGCGCCGTCTTTGTTTGAGGTTCATTTTCCACATAAAAATCTCTCTGCAGTGGTGACTATTGGCAAAAATAACTCAATGCTGTTCCTGACCAGCAGGTGAATTGACTGAAGCATGTTTTATCTCATCAGGTTGAGATTTCCACCATATCGGCGAATCGATTCAGAGTCCACCTGCCACACTGAACTATCAGACCCGCCTGCGCTCATACAACAGCCCTGACCATCGCTGTGTTTTACCACGATATTGATGTTACATTCGCTAGATACTACATATTCCAGGGGCATTATTATGAGCCATACATCGTCCAATATCGAAGACAGTTACAGCGGATTCCTGCTACCTCAGGAACTGATTCTGTTAAGGGATCAGGTTCGCCGATTTATGCGGGAAGAAGTCAAACCCATAGAAGACAAACTACCATACGATGCAACGGGTTGTGGATCTGAAGACCGGAAACACCTCCGCGCTCTGGCCGAAGAAATGGGTCTGACCCGCCTCACGGTTCCCGAAGAATATGGCGGAAATCCGGTGACTTCGCTGGCACGTGTGATTATTGCGGAGGAATCTTCCAAGTGCAGGCTCGGGGGATATGCACCAGCCCTGGGGGCATTTGGTGGTGGTCCTCCTAATATCATCTGGGGCGGGACGCGTCACCAGATAGAGAAATATGGCATCCCGTGTGTTGACGGTAAAATGAGGGCGTTCGTCGCTATTACCGAACCCACCGGAGGATCTGACCCGCGAAATAACATTACGACCCGCGCGGTAAAAAAAGGAGACAAGTGGATATTAAAGGGAAGAAAAATGTGGATTACAGCAGCCCTTGGCGCTGACTATGGCGTAACCTTCGCAAGGACTGACGATGGGTCTGAGGGGCATCCACCACAAATTACTGCGTTCATCGTTGAGCCGACTTTCCCGGGGATCTCGTTTAACGAAATTGGCGTC
>CAZJRI010000016.1:23749-51905 GCA_964548025.1 uncultured Pseudomonadales bacterium | reverse complement strand
GATGTAGCCAGGATCTCACCGGCACCCAGGTCTTCAACCTCCTTTGCCCAATCCAGGGCATCAATGCCAGTCTTCTCTCTTCCGTTGTCAACATAGATTTCCCATTTGCCAGGACTGATACGCTTCACCTGCATGGATATGACAACTGCCTGAGAACCAAGAACGGTAGCCAATTCTCTAATGAGTTGCGGATTCTTTACGGCTGCTGTGTTTATCGCAATCTTATCTGCACCACTACGAAGTAAGGCCTGAGCATCAGCAACACTTCTTACTCCACCCCCTACAACCAGCGGGATAAAAATATGGGATGCAGCCTGCTTCACAATCTCGGTTAGATTATTACGGCCATACAAGCTGGCGACAGTATCTATGTACAGTAATTCGTCCGCGCCCTGATCATAGTAACGGGAGGAGAGTTCGTCAGGTTTTCCCATTACCCTGAGTCCTTCAAACCGGATTCCTTTGATTACGTTCTCGGTCTTGATGTCGAGTCTTGCGATAATTCGGGATTTTTGCATTGTTAAATTAGTTGCCATCAAATTGATTTTGATAATTGCACGCCGTTCTATATTTACATTGGTATTTTAGATATCTTATTTCAGAATATCAGATACAAACGCGGGTATTCACATCAAAGCCACATGTATCGATGTTAATCAGTTGATTTGATTTCGAGCTACAAATTCTCGATTCTAATTCAGCGATAGATAGGTACACCAATGCTTCTTATGCAATCCAAAGCTACTCCCTCACTTCACCCCGATAGCCATAAACCATCTTGTTTCTAGCAACGTTCTTTGTAACCAGTGCTCCTGCTCCAACCACTGTTCCTTCACCAATAGTCAAGTTTTCCAAAATACAAGCAGCTGCACCGACATGAACCTCATCAGCAACTGTGATTCCCCCGCACAAAATTGCACCAGGTGCAATATGGACATTGTTGCCAAGTCTACAATCATGATCAATACGAGAACCTGTATTCAATATACAGTTCTCACCAATTAGTACATTCGCCTGTACAATTGACCCAGCCATAATCTGAACACCTTCAGATAACTGAACGGAAGGACTCACCGTAGCGGAAGGATGAATCATCGTTTCAAAATGATAGCCCAGATTTCTGTGCTTCTCATAAACTGATTCTCGAGTTGTACTCCCTGGGAGTGATCCTAAACCCAGTGCCAAATTTATTTCTGTACAATTGTGTTCAGCGACAATTGAATCATCACCTAGAAATTTTTCACCCAAAATTTCGTTGTTCTTCTTCTCCGGATCTACATATCCAATTATTTTTCGATCTAATTGCTGCAACAGGTCTATAACGACAGCCGCATGACCTCCACCCCCCAGGACAATTACAGGCAAGTTAGGTTTCAATTGCGACCTTCTGCAATCAAGGTTAGGTTCATTGACTTTCAGCCCAAATAGGATGTCGCAGGTTCCATTCTCCGCCCGTATTCTTCCACAAGTGAGGTGAGCGGAAACCATCCGCGAGTCGATCAAAATATTCACGATCCATAATGGGTTGCTCAAACATCCTGCTGGCTATCGGATATTCATCGAGAGGAATACTCAGATAATTGAATATCTCATCAGCAAACCTCACTGGAAATTCATGATCAAAGCGCTTCACCAGTGCAACCCCCTCTTCACGGGTAATATCACCAGATCTCACTTCCTGCGCCGCATCATAAGTAGCACGACCAATTCCAAATTTGATACCAGTCGTATAATAATGAAAATCATCTATTCGATCATCGATACTATTATATTTACTATACGTTCCCGGTGTCCTCTCTGGAGAAGCCTCAAAGCCACCATGTTCAACTGAATAGTAATAACAACTTTGCGGATGCCACTTCAGATAGTAGCCCAGATAGTGAACATCTATATTCTTGTCCTTGAGCGAGTTCTGATCCGCAGGCAGGTAAGGGATGATATCCTGGTCAACCAAGCCATATTCTGAAATCAGTTCTGCAATTGATACTCCACCCAGATGAACTTCAGAACGATCACTGACCGAAAAGTAACGTCTATCTCTTTTTGTAGATTCATTGTCAGCAATCGGGTTGCCGTATTCCGCTTCATTCTCGCCGTAGAATACCAGTGGCAGATTGAATAGTGATGCCATTTTAGGCGCAAGATATTTTTGACCGAAAATAAATGGTTGGAAAGGGTGGAGTAAATTCTCAACGGCTAACCGGGTAAGTAAACGGTGCACCTTCCCATTTGGCGTTAGCAGATAATTATCAAATCCTGCGTGTATCCACGCTTGGAAATTCCTATACCCCCAATCAGTATAAATATGTGGTGCCCACGTTACCGTTAAGGGGTGCATGTCATACTCATACTTCAGAACATGCGCCGCATAAAAACTATCTTTTCCACCTGAACCAGGAACCAGACAATCGTACTCGCCAGATTTGCTGCGATACCTGTCACATAAATCTCTGAGTTCCTCTTCACGCGCTGCCCAGTTTATCGTATTTCGTTTTAATTCAGATTGTCTGCATGCATCACATACACCGTCATCATCAAATCGAATGGTAGTCTTGTTTGATTCCTTAGTGTGTCGAAATTCTATGGAAGAATTTGGTCGCTGATTCGAAACGACACAAGACTTGCAATAGCGCACTTCCTGCGGGAGTCCATATTTGGTTTCCAAATTACCACTGTCCTCAGCGAACTCACTGAGGTCAACATCGTTCGGTACTTTTATCATTTAGAATCTCTTACAACTTTATTTGCTGGTCTTGAATGTGTCTGCAACCAGATCACTACTTTATTTATTGATCAATACATCAAGCAAGACAAAATCCAGTTCCGTATCAATGTCCAGTGATCGCTCTTTAGGCATCACATAGGCAAGCGTTCTATCCGAAACAAATTGTTTCGACTTCAAGAACTCGGAACTCTTAATAGCATAGACGGCACCATTTAGTTCATAGACACATGGTGCATCTTGCCTTCTCGACACATGCTCATTGTTGGGAAGAATGGGTGACAATCTCCCATTATTCAATGTATACATCCAGTTCGGTGTCTTTGCCGATTTTGTAACGGAAACACTTGAATGTGACGACTCCATACACAAACGAATGCACTCATCAATGTCTGATGACTTCCTAAGAGGCGAGGTCGGCTGCAATACCACTATAATATCGTATTTCTCGTCTAGTGTTTCGAACGCATGCCCAACCACATCAGCTGTTGTTGAGTCGTCTTTAGCGAACCTGGCAGGTCTCAGAAATGGTATTTCCGCACCTGCTTTCTCGGATACTTCAGCAATTTCAGAATCATCGGTTGATACAATCAAACGGTCTATATATTTAGAGGATTTGGCAGAGTCGATGGTCCATGCAACCAGTGGTATGTTGTTGACAGGCCGAAGGTTTTTCCGAATTACTCCTTTTGAACCACCGCGAGCAGGCACGAGACCCAGTACTCTGAATTCACCAATCACTACTATTAGTTTTCCCAGTCCATTTGAGCCTGCTCAAAATCAGGCATCCGTCCAACATCTAGCCAATACTCGTAGATTGGATATGAAACCACCTTTGCACCATCTTCCAGCGAATTACTAATTAACAACGGCATATCTATGGGGACATTACTAGATACTATCTCTACTATCTGTCGATTCAGAACATAAATGCCAGCGTTGACAAAAAACTCGTGCTTGGGTTTTTCAACAATTCTAGTAACTATTGAATTGTTGGAATCAACAACGCCAAATGGTACCTGGTAGTCATACTTCCTAACGCAAACAGAAATGTCTGCTTCATTTTCTTCATGATAGGTCAGCAATTTTTCAAAATTAACGTGGGTAAGAATATCGCCATTCATGACAATCAGTGGCAAGTCACTCAAATCATCAGGCAATAAACCAAGTGCTCCACCGGTACCAAGGGGTTCCTTTTCAACAACATATTCAATTTCCACATCCCATTGACTGCCATCCCCGAAATAGTCCTTCAAAACTTCCGGCATATAGTGAAGTGAGATGTAAAACTTCCAAAATCCATTTTTTTTGAATCTTTCCAAAATCGTTTCCAGAATCGGCTTTTCGTCAATTCTTAACATAGGTTTTGGGCAGGTTTCAGTTAATGGTCTGAGACGAGTTCCAAATCCTCCAGCCATAAGGAACACCGGGTTGTCGATTCGATGAGTCGTGGTGAGGTGCCGTAAAGTTTCAAGCCCCACTAATATGTTTTTGTCATCAACAACAGGAAGATGATTGAGTTCATATTCATCCATTAAGTGTTTAATTCGAAATCGTGTATCGGTATCTCGGCATACTTTGGGGGTACAAGACATGATCTCCTGAACTGGATTATGCAAATGCACATTATTTAGAACAGCCCGTCGAACGTCGCCATCAGTCACTGTTCCAAGAAGTTTACCATCCTGATCCACGACCAATGCAATCTGAGAACTTCCAGCATCTATTATCCTGATTGCATCAGCAATGTTTGTCTCAGGCGAGATCAATAACTTCTTCCAATCCATGTAAGTCCACAAATTTCACAACTAAGCCCATAATAACAGATTGCAGATTCATTCATCTAGCAAATCACCCACCAGGTATTCTCGTGAACTTCGTTTACCAACCAGACTCCAGAATGACATAGGTGACATGCCTGATCCTGGTCTTTTCGCAGATAGGTTTTTATTGGTGAAAATGTCACCACGCCGGATATGCTCCGTTGCAACCAAACTCTTTCGAGCTATCACCATATTTCGGATTTCTGATTGTGTAGGCGCCTTTATCGAATTACCTAGTGCACGTTCTACCTGGCGAACATGGGAAACCAATTCTTTCATCTCTAATGGTTCCAGTGAAGCCCTATGATCCGGCCCTTCCATAGTTCTATCAAGAGTGAGATGTTTTTCGATAATGCACGCACCGCGCGCAACTGCTGCGATCGACACAAATTCACCCATTGTATGATCAGAATAACCGACTGGTACTCCATACATATTGGACATAGTTGACATCGCATTTAGATTCACTTCGTCGATTGGTGTAGGGTACTCTGTCGTACAATGCAATAGTTTTACTTTCTCCCTAAGGACAGCTCGCCCCTCTTCAGTGGCGTAAGTTTTCCGCAAATCAATCTCGTCATTAGGATAAGAGATGTGATGTAGATACCCATAAGCAAGCACTGATAGGGCAGATTCAATTTCTGCAAACGAACCCATCCCCGTAGATAAAATGACATCTTTACCCGTTCGCGCAAACTCAAGTAAGAAAGGACCATTGTTTAGATCTCCAGATGCTATTTTCAGTCTGTTCACACCCACTGTATTAACCAGAAAATCTAGACTCCCAGAATCAAACGGCGTCGACATAAACTCAATACCAATTTCATTACATCTCTGATGTAGTTCCAGAAACACCTGTTCATTCAATTCCAAACGCTTCAGCATTTCATGCTGTGTTTCTTCAGGATCAGTGGTATCCTTCTGATACTCCGCTTTGTCTGCTGTTTTTGTAACAAGACTATCGGTGATGTAAGTTTGGAATTTAATCGCATCAGCACCAGCGTCAGAAGCTGCATCAATGAGGTTGAAGGCAATCGCCTGGTCACCATTGTGATTTACACCAGCTTCCGCTATTACGAAGACATTCTCCACAACTACCTCCTGATTGAACTATTAGAAAATGACCAAAACCGTATAGAGGTTCCTAAATTTCTGTGCCAATCACAATATACGATGATCTGCACTTTTGGGGAATTGAAAGTTAAGATAACTGCAATAAACCTATTAACGCCAGTATCTCATCGTGTCTGACTCCAGCCCCCTATTCTTTGTATAAATGAAACTGATTTTGAACAGATAACCTAGCCAAGCCCCACAAATCAAAACACCGAACACATGCTTTTACAGGTACTTACGATTATAATGTGCTATGGAGACAGTTAGCAAAATCGAGAACGCCGCGATATCAAGATCCGCGAATCACACCCAACGTCGACCACCTAATTTCAACCTTTTTTTCCAGATTATATTCTGAGTGACAAAATGAAAGCGAAGACCTATTTCATCATTTCTACTTTAGAGGAATTATGGCCTAAAGACAGGAGCGATCTATATATTGCAGAACGATATGTGAGTCATTGGTTGTCATGCAATCAAATCAAATCAAAACATAATGTAATTGAAGTTGCTCCATATCGTCATCAAACAAAGACCGATCTAATCACCGATAGTTTGTTTGTTGATAGAAAATACAATAAATATCTGGATATACTGCATGAGAGACTGAACACTATACACAGTAAGCAATATCCACGAGAGTTCTGGAAGAAAGCACTGTCACTGGCATTTATTCGACACATTACTCTTTTCCACGACTTGTATATGAAGTGTGAGTTGTATTTCGATGAAAACATCCACTTTTGTAGAGTACTGAGCGAATCATCATTCTATATACCGGATGATTATGAAGATCACCGGATGAGATTTCAGTACTCAAATCTAGGACAAGAACAACTACTCAGTATTTATATGAGATTATTCTATTCTCCCAATATCCATTACATTGAAAGCGATCTAAACACTAAATCAGCAATTCCTAGAAAGGACCTGTCTTCAGAAATTATTGATTTCATGCGGCACTGCAAATCTAATCTAACCGCTTTCTACAAACAACTTCACTCACTAGTATTTCCTAGAACGAAACAGATTGAAGATCGAGCAACCGTGGGTTTGCTTGGTGTTCTATTCAACAAACAGGACCACGTTTCGCTGCTTAAAAACAAGGGAATTACGTCAATTCCAAACTACGCCGTAGAGGTAGACAGGAACCACTCCGAAATGAACAAACGAGGCACCTTGTCTCGACAGGAGAAGGACTTTGATAGATTTGATCAGTTTTTCTTTGAAGCGATTAAATATTGTATGCCTCGACATCTAGTAGAGGATTATCATCTGTACGAAAAAAAATGTTTGAATGTTATAGATTACTTCAAATGCATGCGATATGTGATAAGCGAAACATGGATTAGTGATTCGCGCATTAGTCTAATGCTTGCTTTAATGCAAAATCATGGTATTCAACATCTACACAATGAACACAATTGTTTCTTCCATCAATGCGAAGGTAAGTATTTCGAATATGTATACGACATGTCGGATAAAGTTTTAACTCTCGGCTGGAACGATCAGGACTTGCCAAAACTCATACCCGCAGCATCTCTTTTTCCATTCAAGGGGGAAAAAACTAAACGAAAACAAAAGCACGATATACTCTATGTAAGCTGCCCTGCTGTCGCATATATGCCTCATTATTCTTCTAGCTACGCTATTAATTCAGAAAATGCTCAGCGAACCATCGACTTCACTACAGATTTCTTTCAAGCACTTCCAGATCGTACCCTAAACAGAATAACCTATAGGCCATACCCTCAAAATCAATTTACCCGTAGCATGACGTATAACAAGGAGATGTTGATTGAAGCTGAGTTAAGAAAGACACGCAAGCTATCGACAGGTAGGGGATCGGCCAGATCAGAAATGTATCGTTCTCGAATTGTGATTGTGGATTACATTTCCACCGCGTATCTTGAATCACTGATTTCTGATATTCCAACCATATTTTTTTGGGATCCCAAAGCATATTACTTGAAAGAGAAGTATCGAGATTTCTTCCTTCCTCTGACGACTGTCGGTATATGTCAAACTGATCCTGTTGATGCAGCAAGATTTCTTGAGGAAGTATCTTTGTCTCCAGAAAGCTGGTGGATGACCAACGATGTGAGAAATGGAAGGCAAGAATTTCTAGAATCTAATATCGGCGAAAAGTACTTGCTACATGATTTAGTTACCAAATTAGCTGAAGGAAATACAATTGATAACATTTCATGATACAACTAGTCTAATTCAATCAGTTGCTAACGAGCAGACTAAAGTTAGATCCAATTATTCGATTTCGATTGAGTCGTAGCCCAGGAGGTTAGAGAGCATGGTACGGACAAGAATGAAAGGCGGCGAACGTCTACAGAGTAGACGAATGAAATATGGTGAATTGCTGTATAAAAGAGCGATAGGTGAGATTCCAGAAATGGAGAGTATGAAGGCTACTGCAAGTCAATTACGAGATTCTGTTAGAGCAGGAGATGAAATCCTAGATGTTGGCTGTGCGGTAGGCCATTATCTTTACAGCTTGCGTAAGAGACTTACGCAATCATTCACTTACACAGGTGTTGACAATACTCCGGAATTCTTAGAATTAGCCAGACAAGCATACTTCGGGACAGAAGGCGCAAGTTTCGTGGAAGGAGACGCATACGAACTACCATTTGCAGATAAATCCAAAGATATAGTCATGTGTTGCAATATGCTACATCACCTACCTCAGATTCAAACTCCTATAGCAGAAATGCTTCGTGTTGCGAGAAGATTAGTACTTATACGCACTCTAGTTGGGAACAGGTCTTTTTTAATTCAGGACGTACATGAACAAGGAGGCGATGAATTCACCGAAGAAGGTGAGCCAAAAGCCTACCACCTTTTCAATATCTTTAGTGAACAATACCTCAGGTTCACCATTGAAAAACTCGGCGCCAAAGTCGTGGAGATTTGCCCTGACACAGACTTCGTACCTGACAACATTATTTCAGGTGCACGTGAGTACACCGATAAAGACGCGTCAGATGTGACAACAATTATCGGTGACTATCAAGTAAATGGGTATATCCTTCAACCTTGGGCGTTTATCAAGATGCACCCTTGAGACTGCTAAGAAAAATGAACTTTCACTGCGAGTCGGTCACTGTCACTTGTTTTTTTACTTTCCAGTGATCGCCTTTCTTTTCCCACAGATTCAAATTGCGCCATTTCTCGCATATATCCCAGAACCGCTCTTCTGATAATTGACAATATTCGAGAAATATCTCGAAATTCTTTGTGGGAAATTCAGTGTCATATCTTTTTACAAGAGCAACAGCCTCTTCACGAGAAATCAAACCTTCCCTGATCTCATGTGCTGCATCACCTGTAGCTCTGGCATAACCAAATTTCAGCAATGAAAAATAATGATGAAACGGATCAATTTTATCATCAAGACTGGCATATTTAGAGTAGGTTCCTTCAGATCGTCCATCTGGATTAGCCATAAATCCTGTATTCTCAACCGCATAGTAGTAGTGTTTCTGAGGCCGCCAATCTTTATAGTAGCTATAGAAATGTCTTTCAATCTTATATTTTTTTAGCGCTTCTGGATCAGGTAATAGGTACATCGCAAGATCCTTGGCAGAGAATCCATGGCCATACCAGTATTCCAGAGGTCTACCTGAAAACCAGTAGGCATTTTCATCTTCCACATTGAATCCAGCTTTTTCTTCTGAAGCTGGATCACCTCCATATTCTGCCTCACCATTTTCGCCATCCATGACTAAATGCACATCATATGCCATTGCCATCTTGATCGGATATGACACTTGGCCGTAAATAAAAGGTTGAAACGGTTCTCCCATCTCTTCAGTACACAATGCCGTCAATTTTCTATGAACAATCCCATTGGGGGTACCTAGAACGTTATCCAAGCCAGCATTAATCAGACCTTGGAAGTTTTCCCAACCAATTTGTGTGTATATATGTGGCGCCCAGGTTACTGTGAGTGGATTCATGTTGTACTTATATTTTAATTCATGGGCGACAACCGCGCTATCTTTACCACCACTCGATGGAACGATAATATCGAAACGACCATCATTTCTACGATATTGATTACATAAATCACTAAGTTGTCGTTCACGCTCGTGCCAATCTATTACAGAATCTTTCCTTTCCCAGTATCGACATGCATTGCAGACACCTTCCTCATCGAAAACAATTCGTGGTCGTTGATTTGACATTACACATTTCTTACAAAATCTCACTTCGTTTGGTAGATTGTATAGTGAACTAACATCCACCTTATCGTAGTCGGCACGATCACTCATAGTGACTTCTCTAAAACCAATAAATCATGGATATTCATATTATCTAACATTGGGTAAAACCTGCTTGCTTTTGTATCGATATCGAATAGAAAGAAACCGGCATTCAACATAATATTGTTAGCCTCTTTGAATCTTTTGCTCATATACATATCTTCACTCTGACCAACATAATAAAACCGACCATCAAACGCCAATCCTCTTGCAAATCCAGGGAATTCACCGACTGTGTGCTGATTGTTAGTATGAAATTTCCCACGCATGGAATCCAGGTAGCACAATTCACCGTTGATGATACTTGGGCTGTGTGGCTTCCATAAGTTCCCAACCACCTGAACGGATCCGGCACTAAGCCTATCAATATGAAACTCACTGATACCACCATCATGGATACCTTTTTTCCAATTTCCGGTTTTGGAAAAATACGATACATAGACGTAGTCGCCATTAATGCACACATCATTCAAGTGGTGTTGGCTAGTAATACCATCGCGTCTGTTTTTTTCGGAAAACTCAACTCGATCAACAAGTGAAAAGTCACCTGCTCTATGCAACGACAAAGAATCGTTTTTTGCACATACGAGAACTATTAGATCCCTCACTGGATCATAGGCAACACCACAGTAATTGGCTTCATCCAAATCTCGTTTTTCTATTACATTAAAATCGTAGTCACATACATAAAGCTTGCATTCCACGAATTCCACGGCATAGATATACTCTTTGGCTGCTACAATTTGTCTGAAGGATCCTTTAACCAAGCATTCAAGCGAGTTTGGCCCAACGTGGTATCTATAGATTCCTCCACCCGCTCGGCTATATCTAGTCATCGTTTTGTCATGATAATCTGAACAGGACACAATCACTTTCTGTTCGTAATTTCGGATCTCATCTAGAAGGTAAAAGTCACGGAACTCCGGGCAACAGCAAAAATTCGTACCAGGCAAGAAGCCATTCTCAATAAGAAATGAAATTATTCCTTCGTATACGCCGGAGGTAATTACTATATAAATCTCGTCCTTTGAGTCTTTAAGTAAATCTTCTGGTGGGACGACTCTAACACCGTTGTAATCTGTGCCATGATAAATCGGATTTCTATCTACGATATATTCCGGATGTGATGAAGTTTTCAGTATAGATTTGGGTAACCAATCTTCTGAGCGACCATACAATACGATCCGTTTGTCCTTTGACAACTGATTCACTTCTATCCATGTTTTCCACCATGCTTCCATTACTACTCCAGATTTCGTTGCAGTATCAAGGGAATAAACCCCAGTAAAAGTAAACAACTGAACTTCTTAATTTCTCCTTGGTATCCAAATATCAATTTTGCAATCATAGTTCCAAGGTCATTGATTCAGTGCTACATGTGTGAGATGCACGATTAAGAGACGAGTAAAGATCATTACCAGGTATAACTTGCATAGAAATGAACTCATCCAATCAACACCGAATGATTCTATGAACGAATTAAAGAAAATATACAAAACGACAAATCAATCTGGCTGAATTAAACGAAGGAATTGCGAGATTCGCTATTGTATATGTTCTCTTATAGAAATCCTATAGAATTCCGTCGCACCTTATACTCGTACTTCATTCAACTGTATACCTCATCTTCAATACAACAATACCGATTCTTCACTCTCGTGAAATCAAATTACCTTCCTGTTCGATCAAGGATCGTTAAACTTCTTGATCCGAATGTTGTTCAGATCAAGAGAGGACAGGAGATCCACTATTCGTTCTGAAGCCTTACCGTCGCCATATGGATTCTGTTTACCTTCAATTGATTGTTGAAACCGAGGACTCATACCCTGCTCAATCGATCCAGCGATGCCATCTATCGAATTGTCACAGGTAATGACGGAGGCACCCATTACCCGACCAGTCTGTCTATTCCCGATATTTATTGTCGGCGTTCCGAGAGAAGGTACTTCAATAATCCCACTTGAGGAATTTCCGATTACAAGTTCTGCCAACTTAGCTGCACTCAGGTATCGCTTTCTGCCCAGGGAATCAAATACTCTTACCCTCTCTCCATTTTCACTCTGATATTGACGAATCTGATTTACAATACTTGTATGCCCCGGATCTGCATTTGGATAAGTGACGATTATGTCATGGTCGTGAAACCTGGCGAGTGCTGCAAATAAAGATGCCATACTATTTTCGTCTTTCAGATGCATTCTGGTCACAGGGTGATATGTAATCAGAAAAAATCTGTCCCGGATATCCCACTCAAGTAATTGGCGCAACTCAGTCAGATCTGACAGATCTTCATTTACAATGTTGTCAATGCCAGGGGCACCCGTAACGAAGATGCGGTCTTCGGGTTCACCCATTCTGACTAGCCGTTCTTTATAAGTGTCTGTGCTCACACAATGTAACGACGACATTTTGGAGATTGCGTGTCTTATCGAATCATCCATCGCGCCTTCCGTAACTTCACCCCCGTGCAGATGAACAATTGGAATGGACATTAGCAAGGCGCACTCAGCCGCCGCGAGAGCCTCGAACCGGTCACCCACAATTAAAAGCAGATCCGGATTGAGTCGAGAAAATTGATCAGCATAGCCTGTTACTGCCAGCCCAATAGATTTTGCAGCGGCAACCCCCGAATCTCCAGCAAGCAGCATTTCTACCCTGCCGTCGATTTGGTGTCCATCCGCTGTTATCTCTCTTTCAGTTCTGCCGAAACGTTCTAGCAGGTGAGTGCCGGATACAACCAATTGCAATACAAGATCAGCCTGGTTCTGTATCAACTTCAGTACCGGACTAATAAGACCATATTCAGCTCGCGTACTTGTGACGACACATATTTTTTTCATATGGGAACGCTGCTCGGAATATTTACGATCCTATCACTTATATAGGTCGAGTTGCTGAGCGAAGTATGCTCGCAGTTTGCGAATTCGGGAAGATTATTCATCAAACCCCAAACAGGTCTCATCATCACGTTTTTTTCATTCGACCTTTTTAAAAGTTCATCTCTTTCTGACAGATCCTTACAAATCACTGCGTTCAACCAATAGTTGGATCTGCTATCTTCGGGCTCCGATACAAACTCAATCTCATTCGTCTCACAAAAATCCGCATAAATTGATGCAAGCTCCCTCTTTTTTAGAACAAAGTTTTCTAGATTCTCGAGTTGGGCACAAGCCAGGGCAGCATTGATATTTGGCATTCTGTAGTTGAACCCAACTTTGTCATGCTGATACTCCCAGGCATGGGCTGTTTTTGCAGTGGTCGTGATGTGTTTTAGCTGCAGATAGAGTTCTTCATCATCAGTTACAATTGCTCCACCTCCTCCGCTTGTGATTATTTTATTACCGTTGAAACTCAATACGCCCATCAAGCCAAAGGTCCCCAGGTGTTTGTTTCGATATCTGCTGCCTAATGCCTCCGCTGCGTCTTCGAGAACCACGATGTTGTATTTTCCGCATATTATTTCAATATCATCAATCAATGCAGCGTGACCAAAAGTATGCATTGGCACACAAACCCTGATGGCCTTTCCACTAGTACGATTTCTGCAGATATCCCCATCCATGACGGTCTGTCGAATCAGAAAGTCTTCAAGTCTTTGTGGATCCAGGCTTAAAGTATCTTGATGGGTATCAACAAAGATTGGTTCTGCACCGCAGTACTTTATCGCATTGCAGGTAGCGACAAAAGTAAGCGGTTGAGTAATAACTTCATGATCTGTGTCCACACCCAGAACAACCAGCGCGGCATGCAAAGCAGCAGTGCCATTTACCGCAGCTACACAATATGATGCGCCAACATATTCAGAGAGCTCGGTTTCAAATCTATCAACAAAAGCTCCAATGGAAGACACAAAAGTTGAATCGATGCATTCAGAGAGAAATTCCTTTTCTCGCCCAGCAAATCGAGGTTCGTGTAGTGGTATGAAATCACTTGATCTGTACTGTTGCCGAACATGCTCAATCAATGCGTCTATATTCATTGAGTATCTCTAAACGGGCACGTTATAGTAGCGTTTATCATCAGGATTGCCTATCAACCCACATTGCAGCACTTGTTTAATCTCCTCAATCCCTTCCGGCACCGTCTGACTTATATCATAACCAAGCACCTTTCTAATTTTGTCACAATTAACCCTGTAGTCTCTTGCGTCTTCCTCTTTCTGAATAAACTCAATATCAGCATCCGGGAAGGTGCTGCTCAAAATTCTGCTAAGCATTTTTTTTGTGTAGTTCTCAGATGTGGCGCCAACATTGAATACCTCGTTAGCCACCAATGTTTCATCAGCTTCCAGGACAGCTATAAAAGCTCTGGAAAAATCTCTTACATGACAATAAGGCCGCCAGAATTGCTCACCATAAATCGAAAGTTGATTGCCAAGCGCCAGTTCTTTGGTGAACTCATTAACCGTCAGATCGAATCGCATTCTTGGAGACAAGCCGTAAACTGTCGCGAATCTCAATGCTGTCGTACAAACAGAAGTATCACTCTGAATAAGGTAATTCTCGAAATTGACTTTCAGTTCTGCGTATAGCGATATCGGTACCAGCGGTGAATTTTCATCCACGAAGGCATCAGGGTCTGGCATCTTTCCATAGTTGCTGCACGTTGAGGCAAAAACGAATTTGTCGATCCCTCTCTGCACACAGTAGTCAAAAAGAAAAACAGAAGACTCCCAGTTCGTCCGTGTTGCCAGATCTGGTTGGAGTTTACATGCAGGATCTCCAACAATAGCTGCCAGATGAATGACCGAATCGAACTCAATAACATCTAATTCTTGTCTTAGCTGCTCGTGGTCATTCAAATCACAGTTTATAAACGTAAAGCCGGAATTCTGAACCAGATCAACGATTGAGTCCCCACCAAAATCGAGTTTGTCCAGACAATAAACTGCGTATCCCTGCCCAAGCAGATCCCTTAGTAGTACAGAACCAACATAACCTGCTCCACCTGTAACCAGAACTTTTTTCATAATTTATCTAACTCGAATATCGCTAATGTATAGTAGTCAGGTTTGGTACGTGCTGTTGTGATCTGCCAATTCTGATTCTCAGGAATTTTGTTCAAAATAGCTGATGACACTTATGTCTATTACAAACCCCTGAATATTACCATACATCTACAACAGAGTCGTCAAGCACCAGTCAACTCAATCTACTTCCATTTGACCCCGTGAATTGTGAATTCAGAATTCAGTTTGATCAGACGGTAGACTGACATGAAAATTGACTTCACCAGAATAATAAGGAAAAAAGTTGTGAAAACCGATGCGGTGATTTCGCCAAATCCAACCGGGATAAAATACAACATCGTATTCCCATACATGAGAAACAACGAAGCATATACCCCCCGCACAAAAGTTACCCGACTCTCCTCCTGGTCTTGATTGTTATCGCTCTCTTTTCTCTCTCGGGGTGAACTACTGAGTCTGAAGGATCGGTGCGCAATAGTTTGATTCACGTTTCCCAACAATAGGAAGAGTACGCCTATCAAAACGGAAACAATCTGAATATATAATCCGTCATATTTCACGAACAAGACGATGCAAATAAGCACAATTTTAATCTGATCTGAGAAATGATCGTAAAAACTGCCATTCGCCGAAGACAGGTTATTTATTCTTGCCACCATTCCATCGCAAATATCCAGAATTAATCCGGACAACCAACCCAGAGCGAATAGCCATGGCAGATCGCTGAGCAGAAAATACAAGGATGCAATGATCATAATATTTGACAGAGTGGTTATTGCAAAAGGTGAAAGTCTTAACCATGCGAACAACTTTGCAAGGGGGAAGCACAGAATATACAGCCATCTAAGTAGCGGAACCTCTCTGGTACCCAGATTAAAGTATTGTTCAAACTCCATATGTTTCTCTTTAGTATCCATCAGATCGCTGCTGCGGTTACTACCGCCACATTGCAGAAATTAGCTGGAAAGTGTTTCACGAGTAAATTCTGTACCTTCTGTGGCATTTTCTTTAGTTTATATCCTTCAGCTCGTGCTACTCCTTCATCAAATTCCCCATCTCTGAAAAGAGGTATCTTAAACAGAAGGGGCATGTTCACCACGTATTCAAGACTCTTTATCTTAAAATTAGAATCTGCAAACAACTCTATCAGCTCACCTGTCGAGTAATTCGCCTTGTGGAACTGTAATTCTGCCCTGGGGCTCAGGAAAGACCGAAAGTCAGAGATCAGATCATTCAGTCGATTCTGAAGATTATCTAATCTGAAGCTGGCACAAAGTACACCCTCCTTCTTCAGCACTCTGTGTGTATCCCGTAGCGCCACATCAAGCCCATTCTCCAGGTTGTGATATAAACCGAATGCCAGGACCGCTCCAAATGTGTTGCTTGCAAAAGGCAGTTTATTAATGTCAGCAACAGAGAGTTTCAATGAGTTCTCATATTTACTTAAAGCTGATAGCGTAGATCCGATAAAGTCCATGCCAATAATGTCTCGTCCAGCAGAGTGATAGTGCAGCAGAACTCTTCCTGCCCCACATCCTGCTTCCAGAACCGGCCCTGAAGGCAGAGGTAATGACAATGCATGTTCCGCCCACTTACCAGGGTAACTCTCAAGATTTAGTTGGCCACTATCAACATGAATATTGTCCCATCTACTTTGCCAATACTGCCGGTTTCCATCATGTCTTCGATATGTGATTCGCATTTCTAGCGCTCTTCGTCTCCCAAAGCTAGCATCGCAATATGCTTCAGAACCGGGTGAATGACATAGTAGACCTCACCATCCGAACCCTCCTGCTCCAGAGTTGAGACTTCACCGTCCAACCTGTACTGAGAAACAACATCAACGAGTAAATCAGCTCTTATGGCATTGTCGTAAACATAATCAATATCAATGCCCAATGACGGGGCAGGATATTTCTTTCTCGCGACTATGGCTCCCGAATCGATCTTTTCATCGAGGAATATCGCCGAAACACCACAAGAATGATCATTTAAGAGACTGTAGTAAATTGTCGTGCTACCTCTGTAATCAGGTAACCAGCCTGCATGCATATGTAAAAGGGGCACATTCAAATTCAGCATATCGGACCCAACAAGCTGTCCTCCATACCCTGAATAGATAATCAGATCCGCATTCAATGCTGCTATTGCACTCACCACAACCTGACTATTGACGTTAACCTCTTCCACTACTATGACTTGACTCGAAATTTCTCCAAGAGTGTTCTCAAGCGGAATAGTCAGATCCGGATAAAAAACACCAATTTTCTCAGCAGAATATTCGAAACTCATTCTTTTTGGTATCAGATCCTCGCCGAATAAAACTACATTTTCGACTGAGATTTCAGCATGGGCTAAAGCTTGCGCATAAGCTTGAGATCGCACCGTGTTTGCAGCGAGCATTACAACTTTTTGTTTGCGTTCTTTCACAGCGATAATCTCAAGTGCTTATCCAACAGTCTGGCAACCCGATTTTGTTCAAAAGATATCAGCCACGACAGTCGATGCTTATCTACCTCTTCATTCAATCGCACCATTGCTATTATTGTGTCAATTACTTTCAAAAGCGCATTGAGAAACGGTAGTTTTTCGGTCACGTTATATGCAATCGCTACCAGCTCTGCAAAATCAAGATAGCTTGAAATTTCCTGAAACTTTGACTTGTCCTCAGCTCGAAGTTCTTTGTTGTAGTGCTGGTAAACCCGTTTGGTTACTTCAAATCTCTGGACCAGAGCATGCAAAACTACTTTTGTCTCTGAATATCGACCATTCTCAAGTTCATTAATCAGTGACGGGAAAAGCTGATTACTTTCGAATACCTCTGACAATTTCAAGTCAGCCCATGCGATGCAGTCCGGATTTTTTTTGAGGTTTATTTCTACATCAGGAAGAGAAAACTCAGCGCTTGCCAATTTACGGTCATTGAAATACGCAGTTAAAAACGGTTCACCGGCGTATTCAGAATAGAAATATGTATTCCGCTTGATCAGCCGGTTCCCCAGCGAATACTCGTATAATGAATCAGCCATTGTTCCCAAACGACGATCTGATGATCGAGTTTACAATTGCATCAAGATCAGCATCTTCGCGCGAATTGTCAATTCGCAAATCTGGCTGACCAGGGATGGGGAATGGTATGTCGACGCCGACAACATTCTTGGTCTCACCTCTAAGTGCCGGTGCGTAGAGATTTTTGATGTCTCTTTTTTCCAGGATGGGTCGTGGGACATCGATGAATACCTCGAAATATTGATCAAACAACTTTCGGTTAGCTTCGAGAATATCACTGAATATACACAATATACTGCAAACAACGTTAATTTCCTGCTGATCCAGCCATTGACAAATTTCCTGGATTCGCTCGGCATTTATTCGCCTTCCTTCGACTGTATGTGCATTGCTATTTTCATCATATTTGAAAATTGCCCGAATCTCATCGCCATCAACCAATACTGTCGGCTTCCCGCTCCGCCTAAGTGCAGCAGTTAGTTGTCTGGCTATTGTTGTCTTGCCAGCTCCAGACATCCCAATCAACCAGAAAACCAAACTAGGTTCTACCTTCTTCAATGATATTTTCAGGGAATTCCAACACCCCGGTTTCAATCAGTTCATTGGCGAAATCCAGATCTTCAGCCTGGTCTATCTCACACCAACCACCGTTCACGCTGAAACCTTTTATTCGAGCACCCTTTTGAACCATGAACGAAAACAGACTCGTCATGTCCTGCTTGTCCACAGGTATCGTATGCTCAGTTGAGTATCTGCGAACATCTTCAGCACCGTTAACTGACACTTTAAATAGCCCCATATACTGACCTTGAACCTCCTTCACACTGTCTGGTCTATTACCAATCTCGGTTATATATCCCTCGCCATCCAATCGGAATGTTTCAGCATCTGATAACGGATCTTCAAATCGACTGGTCCACTGTTGTAACCATTCGGTATCGTAGGCCAGAACAATTTCACCCTGACTCTCCATCAGACCCGCGACATGTTCTGGTCTAAAGAGTAGATCTGAATAACAAACGATAACCGACTCGTCTATCTTTTCCATCGCCGTCAACAGGCTGACAACCATATTTGATTCATGCCATCTTTTATTATGAATCGTTTTCGCATCGACAAGCTCAAAGAGTTCAGCTCTATATCCAGTAACAATCGTAATATCGCAAATTCCCGATGCATGCAGAGTCGCTATTTGCCAGTCAATCAGACGCCGACCGGCCACCTCCACAAAACACTTTGGAACCGAATCAGTCAAACTACCCAGCCTTGATCCTCTTCCTGCTGCCAGTATTAGTGCTTTCATTCTGTTTCCCCAAGCCAGAAAGCGCCTTCACTAAAAAGTCTGCAAATGATCGTTTCATTGAACGCGGATGCACTTTTTGTATTTACTCTTTCAGGATGCCACTGAACCGCCATAATACTCTCAGATTCGTGATATAGACCTTCGACCACTTCGTCGGCAGCAATCGCAAAGTTTTTAAGTGGCTTTGCCAAACCCTGCAACTGTACCCCCTGATTATGGTAGCTGTTAAAATCGATCTTCTCTCCACCTGATTGATCGGATATGTCTCCCTTGATGCTGATGCTATGGCTTGAGTCTACATGCTGAACAGAGGTTATCTTTGCGAGATCTTTAACAAGACTCCCACCAAAGTAGTGATTAAGCACCTGCAATCCACGACAAACACCCAGCAGTGGGATCTTGTGTTCAATACAATAGCCAATCAATGAGTATTCCATGGAATCTCTGATTTCAGCAGTTCCCAAGTCGTTTCCATTCGACAGAATGACTCCGTCGATTTTCAGATCGTCACACCATTCGCCTATATCTCCAAGAACATTCGGTACCATCAGTATGGTGGCTCCTGGCATGATTTTCTGAAGGTATCTCAACCAATCATGACTCAAGGCGTCTCTGGTCTCTGTGTAAGATTCTGTCTCAACAATTCTTTGGGTAATCGCTAATCGCATTATCTATTCAGTGCAACGGGGTGATGCGCTCTTCAGCACAATTGAGTTCAACTGAATCAGCATTGAGCAATCGATCAAAAATCTGTTCACCACAGCCAATCGCAGCCGGTAGACCAAATTCGGCACAGCGGATTGCCATATGCGAATTCGCTCCTCCAAATTTGGTAATCAGCGCCTTGATTGGACGGGCAAATACCCAATCAAATCCAGGATCTGCACTCTCAATGAGCACTATTTTTTCATCAATTAAGGTCGGATCATCGTCGGATCCCTTTAACATCGAAAGTTCTCCCTGAACCGTTATTCTGGATATAAAATTTGGCTGCTCAAGGATCAGCGGTACGACAAACAGATCAGAAGTCGCGCAAATCAGATGGGGTAGATTTAGCGCGTTTGTGATTTCATAATTGGATGCACCTTCATTGGCTCGTGAACGGAGATGGCTTTCAAGAAATCTACCCTCCGAAACAACCATGGTGTCCAGTATCTGTCGGATATCAAGGCAAGACAATTCCTTGTTATTCAGACCAATTCGCTCCCCCCATTCACTGATCACTTCAAGCGCGTCACTTATATTTCTTGTGAATAGAAATTTGGCCTGCTCTCGCCCCTTTATTGCACTTGTAATGTAATCGAGCAGGTCTTCGGCACTGATATCATATTCAAACTGCTTCAGGAGCTTGTTGATTGATCTCGTCTGATCATCGCTGAACTGAAATGGATTTACAGGTCGTGCCTCACTATTTGCACGACTGATTCTAATGCTGGCTGGATCTCTCTGATCGTACCTGATGGACGATATATCGTAGGTACCAGGGCGCAGGTGTCCATATTTGGTTATGAAGCTTTCCCAACTTAAAGTACTGTTTTGCCATGAATCAAGATCATGCACATATTCACTCGCAACAGTGGGAATTGATTTGTGAATACTCTCAACATCTTCGTCAGTCAGGATTTTGAGATGAACCAGCGAATTCAGAAAACTCGTTGCTATGAAGCCATGACGAGCAAGAATCGAGAATGGAATCGTTCCATATTCAATACAGTCTTCAAGGAGAACGGATACAAGCCCCAGATCAGGTGAATCAAAACTCATATGATGCTTTTGTCGCCTTTGATCCAACGATTCAACTTTTTCCAATTGCTCAGAAATTGGTGCAACTCGACCGGAAATCAGATCCCCGGTCAGAATACCAAGCGCATTTTCATATTCGTCTAACTCCTTTGGCTTAAGTACCTCTGAGTAACGCGCTTCCCAAACCGCCCTGAAATCAAAAGCCCGCACGGTTGTTACAACATCAAACTCAATTTTGTCATGAAACTGCGGATTTTCCTGCAGTCTTTCGATCCAGTAGTTGACAAGTTTAGCTGCTATCTTCTTATTCACGCGTTGAGGTAGAAAAGAGTTAAGACTTAAACGTACATCAATGAATGGTTGACCACAGAAAGACTGCATCAACGGCATTCCCGACAGTTCAAGATAACCCATACTTTTTCGCGCTATACGCCATGCCTGATCTGTAATCAAATACCGGTACAAAGACAATGCAAGTGGACGGGGTTTGGTGCCGATCATTTCCGCAGGGTTCCAATCAGGCATCCTGCCGAATACAGTCCTATCACCGTAAAGGCCAGATTGGTGACCAAGTCTATTTGTCAGATCCTCAGATAATCGGTTAATCGCATCATTAATCAGTATTGTAATGCCGCGATTCCAGTTCGGTTGAGTCGTAATTTTCCGAACCTGAAACAGATGTACCTGCATTTCCTGATCGAGTGCAAACTCGATATCAAGACAATTGGAGTCAACAACAGATTCAATTTCTATGACTGCTGCCATCAGCGCCCTAAACCTGGTTGACACCAATTCATCACAGGAATCACGATGCACAAGCAAGGTTCTGTTACTATATTCTGAACCACCGGATACCGTATCGGTTCTCCCACTGACATCATCGTAATTGATCACATAATAGGGTGCTCCGTTGTTCAAATCCTGCGTGAAGACGACCCCACTCATTGACACATTTTCCACAAAACGCTGTACCAGAATTTGATCCTTTGTATTGGATTCGCCCTCGCGCCTGGAATAACTCTGAATAACCTTATCAACGGCTTCACAAATATCTGTATCATCGTACTTTCCTGTCAACGGTATTGAAAGATAGGCGCCTGCCATCGCCTCACTTTCCGAATCTTCAGACAGTGCAGAAGAGCGAATAATTATCGGTTCTGACCCAAAACCGTCTATCAAACCCGATAACAGATTTTTGCGATCAACCTGCCAAGCTTCAACAGTGAAATACTCAAATGCAGGCACAGAGCTCTTTTCGAGTAGGCAATCAATATTGCCAAGCGTCTCACCCTTGGTACCAAATACAAAAATCTTGCGATCAAACCTCATTATGCATCCCTGGTTCTGTGTAGCATCGCGACAATTTCCTGATTATCCTTACTATTCACCCGGAAGGGCTGATTGTTTGTTGAGCAGCGCTCTAAAATAAGCCGCTCTCTGGGTATCCGGCTTTAGTTCCAAGTACTTTTCCATTGCCACAACCGCCTTATCCACCCTATCTTTCTGCACAAAATATAAGGCATGACGTTCTTCCATGGCTGGATCCGGTTTGTGCTGCTGATGCATATTATAAAATCTTTCAACATCATCAATATTGTCTGACGCCACTGCAAAGAAATGAATTCGATTGGAGGTCAATTCTTTGGAAGATAGGTTCTCTTCTGACTCGCCGGTCATTCGTTCATACATTTCAGCCAACCAGACATGATCTTTCTCTACAAACGCGATCTGCATCAGCAGAATCGTGGGCGTAAATTCACCTCCGGTTACGTGTGATTCAGCAATTTCAGCATGTTTCTTCGCAGGCTCAATCCTGCCCATCCGCATATAGCTCTCGGCTAATCTGGTGTTAATTCTTATATGTTCTGGCCAAAAATCTCTCATCGACAACAGTACGTTGATACTTGACTGATAATGACCTGCCTGAAGAAATACCTGAGCTATGCCCATTCCAATCTGGTAGTAATCCTGATGATGCGCAAATGCGTCAAATGTCATGGGAGATTTGTCCCATTTATTGTACAGGGTTCGCCCAAGCATATCGTTGAAGTCAGACCACCATTGCATATTCAGCCAACATACCAATACCAGCACAACACTCACGCCTGCACTTGTGCCTTGCATCGATCTCCTGGAAATTTTCACATCGATTACTTTTTTACTGTTCTCGATCTTATTGTTCTCGATCTTATTGTTCTCGATGCTGTCACTACCTTTGATCATCAACGCCAGATAGATACAAAAGATCATAATCGGCATTGTCAATTGATAAGGAAAGCTGAACAGTGCATTGCTCATCGCGCCAGCAAGGGCTACGCCGAGGAAAAAGTAAAACAACCGCAAGTCATCACTGGCATTCTTGAGTATTCTGGTGAATTGGATAAACAGTGAGATCCCGAAAGCAAGCAACAGCAGTAAACCTATTGAACCTAGTTCCACAAGTAGCTCAAGGTAGTCATTATGAACACGTTGCGAACTGGTTGTATATTGATCGAATTCAGCTGTGTTATTGATATAGTAGTAGCCACCCAGTCCTGATCCTATGACCGGATTCTGCTTCACCATTTCCAGTGCGTCTTCCCAGATTATCAGCCTTAAGGAGAAGGACTCGGTGTCCATCAGTCTAGATACAAAGGTATCAATGAAAGTGCCAAACTTTTCGAAGCCAGCAGATAAATTGATAAGGACCAGCACTGCCAATAACATCCCGGCTCCAATCTTTATCTTCTGTTTGTCCACGGCCACAGAAGAAGTGAGATGCTGCTTGTACATAAGGAAAATGACTGCTGCAAATATAAATTCAACACTAATTGCAGCCCAGGCCGCACGCGTCCCCGTGTAGAAAATATAGGTAATCATCAAAGGAACACTGGCTAGCGCGATAATTCTGGATTCTCCTCTTTTTGAGAGGGAAATCAGATAAAACGAAAAAGGAAAGCAGAGAACAACTATCTGTGCCGCCATATTTCTATGTGAGAATGTTGACGCAGGCCCCGCATTTTGAAAAGGAATATCGAGATCAAACAGGTATTGAATGATGCCGTGCAGAGAAATAAAAGTGCCACATAGCACAACTGCCATCGCTATTTTCTCATGAGCATCGCGCGTTTGTTCGACATTAATCGCAAGCAGAAATGCTGCAAATCCTGCCAGCCACATCAACCACTTAAAAACAAAGAAATCAAAACTAACTGCCCAGATCACCGAGCAGGTAGCAAGGCAGAATAATGCGCCCAGTAGCAGACGAGATGCAGACAGATGAACCTGAATTTGTTTAGGCCCCTTGTTTGTCCAAAGCCAAACAGACAGAAACAACAAAACACCTACCTGACCAATAAACGACTTATAAAAAAGGTGGTGCGACACCGGATGAGGTGTCCATGATGCTGCGACCGTCATGACTATCAACAGCCCACACAACCACTGGACAGGAAATGTTGATAACGATTTGGAATTCAAAACCGCGGAATTCGCTTCCTTGTGTTTCTTCTTTTTCGATTTACGAGCCATATGTTTTCGTTAGGTTAAATCTCTACTCGCCCGGAAAGCTCCTGAATGGGATCAATTCTAAATATCGGGAAGCTATATCTGAACACTCGGTACTTTAACATTTTACCATCTCGCCTACGCTCCCAAATGCTCGTACTGGAATATTTTTTTTGGCAGAAGCCACTAATCAGAGTAGGCTTGTACTTCTCGTCAGAACAGTGATTCCATCTCTTCTGGATGAATACTATTCCTGGAGATCATCGCTATCCTCGTTTCAGATTTCTGCAACCGGGCAGTATCCCTTTCCAACCCCCAATCCCCATCAACCCACTGCAACAAATACCTACTCTCGGGTTCATCCTCGAAATAGACAAACCCCTTCACCCTGACAACACTTTCATCCAGTTGATCCAGCCAGGAGCTAAGCTGCTCCCGTGAAATTGGTGTATCTGATTTTAGTGTCCTGCTATGAAATTCGGGATGGCATCTGTCTGCCACGGCTAATTTACTCAACCCTCTATAAGATTCAAGCCAATGTTCAATCTCCATCAATTCACCAGGCTGAATGAGTTCAGTTTTAGTGAGTACAAGCTCCCGCGCCGCAAAAAGCTGCCGTTCAACATGCTGCCCAACATACTTGTCTTTCACCAATCGCCTGATACGCATCACATCAACCAGCGTGGTAGTATTTTCCAGCCTGAATCCCGGCCAATTCATAACTTTGTCTTCAACTCGTTTCGAGTCGGCAACACCGCTTGCTTCCAGCAACACCCAGTCAATATCGGCGGCGGACGCTCGCACTTCATCCAACACCCCATCCAGATCATTCGCAATCGAGCAGCAGACGCAGCCATTTGCGAGGTTAATACTATTGGCAGTAGAACTCCGGATGAGATCGACATCGATATTTAGCTCACCAAAATCATTCACCAATACCGCGTAGCGGATGCCCCCGGCATCGCCAAGCCGCTTGTTTATATAAGTGGTCTTGCCACTACCGAGATAACCGGCGACGATGGTGACGGGCAGATCAAACGTGCTCAATCGGAAATACCCCGCCTTCAAATACCGTTGCCACAATTGAGATATCTTTCAACCCCTTGCCGCCGACTTCAAAGGGGTCCTTGTCAAGAACAACCATATCAGCCTTTTTACCGGATCGCAGACTACCTGTTTCATTCTCGAGTCCGAGCATCCTTGCTGCATCTATCGTAATTGATTTCAAGGCATGCTTGAGTGACAAAGCCTCTTCCGGCGCAACGATATCACCCTCACAGTTTTCACGAGTACAAGCCACCCAGGCACTGTGTAGCGGCATGGCAGGCGCCATAGGGAAATCCGAGTGCAGGGCCGTGACGATACCTTCCCTCTCACACAGTCCAATTCGGCCCATCTGATGGGAACGTTCAATACCTATTCCCGCGCGACTGTAGGCCGCACTCAGTTCATGAAGGTAGTAGACGTTTGCCGAGACCCTGGCACCCAGCGCCCTGATACGCTGTACCTGCTCAGGTGTACTGAACCCGAAGTGCTCAATGGTATACCCGTGATTGAATCGCGGTCGTTCCCACTGCAATTTCTCCAATGTATCCAAAGCGAGTTCCAGTCCCAGATCGCCGGTGCAATGCACGTGTATTTCAAATCCCTCATTCCAATACAGTCGTGCAATTGATTCATATTCTTCCGGAATCGTGAGCCATTCACCCAGATGACCATCGATATATCCAGGTTCCTGCATCATCGCCAATTGGGAAAAAAAGGCACCGTCTGTAAATAATTTAATCTTGTTCTGAAAGCGAAACTTGTCCGTATTACGCGATGGCAAGCCCTTTACAAAATCCAGCCCCTCGGTCTTCCCTCCCGCCATTTGGTTCACCCTGATCGCAGAGGGAACACAGAGAACCCGATAGGGTGTTTCAGGCTTGTCGAGGATGTTTTCAACTGCAGCCCATTCAAGATCGAAGTCAAAAATGCCAACCGCCATGTCTCCAACCGTTGTATGACCACCGAAATGGACTACCTGTTTTAACCTGTCTAATCCTTTGTTGATCCATGCCGGTGCCATGATGATCTGATTGAGGCGACTTATGGCATATCCCAATCCATTCTCATAAAAGTGGCCATTCTCATAGTCAATCTGGGGACGACCGCTAACTTTGTCTTCTTCAATCCCCAACTTCTGCATCATGGCGCTATTCAGATAAACTTCATGAAATGATCGCTGCCAGACCACGGCGGGTCGGTCACCGAATATCTCATCGAGCAGTCGACGCGAGACCTCGCCATGCCACTGAGCATGGTAACCCCAGCTAAAGAAATCTTCCCCTTCCGGCGTCTGTTCATGGCCTGCGCGCAATTGCTCAATATATGCAGAGGGAGTTGTCGTAGCTTCAATAGTTGCCCAGGGGAATTTCCACTCCATTGCTGTTATGAATTGCATGGGCAGCAGTACAGCAGCCATGATGGGGTGCAGATGCGGATCGATAAGCCCGGGCATCATCACCTTGTCTGAAAAATCTTCTATGATTTCGTATTCATCATGCTCGAACCAGGTTGCTACAGATTCGAGGGAGCCCACTTCCAGAATTTTTCCATCCCTTATTGCAATGGCCGTTGCTTCCGGCCACGACTCATTCATCGTAATGATTTTTTTTGCGGTATATACGGTTATCATTTTCCTGACCCACTACCTTTTAAAACAAGACACTCCAATTTCAATTGAACAATACCGGCTAGTGGGTATCAACATGAGCGGGCGCTTTGAAAATCGCATTCGCCAACAGAACATTCAATCCGTAGAGATAACCTCTGAAGGCGGGATCTGTTGTAAACCCGATAACCTGACCTCGTCCGACCTCTCTTGTCATAACGGCAGGTTTATGAGCGAGCTGGCCGCGATTCTCTTCCCACATATAACCGCTTACCAGTATCTCATCTTCAGCAAGAAATTTGACGAGATTAGTACCAGTACCTTCCAGAAGAGGTGTATAGATATCATCACCCGTGACCATCAAATTGACTGTATCTGCAACACCGCCTCCCAACCAATGGTCCTGATTAATCTCCCCTTTCAGAAGCACGCCGGGCAATGAATCAGGTTTTGTAGTCACAGTGCGCAACAGGTCATCATAGTCCTGCACGCTGTCTATGAAAGTCGCGGGAGAAAGTTTGGGTTGATCAGTCTTCTTTTTCTTTTCATCCTCAACCTCGCCTCTTGCTTCGAGACGGGTTGCCATTAAGTCAAGCCCTTCCTTCATCAACAACCTTGTTGCCCTGCCCATTGTAATCATCGTACCACCGTCTTTTACCCAGGCTTTCAGATTATCTCGTCCCCTTTTGCCGAGAATGGATCCGTAACCTGCACCATCCGGCAAAATCAGCACGTCGAAGTGATCAAGCTGTGGCGCAGCGAGATGTCTGGTTCTGACGGGGGTGGTTGGATAGCCGAATTCCCGTTCAATGACATACCTGGTATTACCGGCAGCATATGAGAATGTCGGTACGTCCCAGGCAATCGCGATCTTCGGTGGTATCAACTGCTTCACATGATTACTACCGAAATTGATACCGCTTGTCGTCCAGCTACTGTCCACCGGAATCACTTCAACCTGGTATTCTCCGGCAAGTTGTTGGAGCTGTTGATGGAGTCTTTCGCGATTATCGTCTGACTTGATAATAAGTGCGCCCGGTTCATAATCCCGG
>CAZJRI010000016.1:12406-23739 GCA_964548025.1 uncultured Pseudomonadales bacterium | reverse complement strand
CCATCCATCGTAAATGCCTTTTCTGCTGATCGAATGACGATATCTTCACGCAGCGCCTCTGACAGGAATTCTATGGCACTATGGCTTCCCCAAGGGACCAGATAGGCCAATTTGGCTTCTCGCACCTTCTTTAAGACGTTGTCAACCCGATAGGCAACCAGCTTACTGACGTTACTCTCACAGCTATCAACCTGAAGATTAAGCAATCCAGGCAAAGACCAGGCCAGAATGTCGTACAATTCTACCTCGAGTCCTTGAGCCCGTTTACGCTCCTTCTCTTCCCAGAACGCTTTTTCAGCAGGGCTATCTGCATCCAGCATGGTTCTCACCAGTCTGCCAGCCGGTTGACCGGCACTTATCACGATCGTACCCTCTTTATAGGTTTTACCGCAGGCGCGAATCTTATCTGATGTCTGTTTGACCTCAACACCTTGTTGCAATAAGAGTTCAGCCATCTTTCGCTGCATACTCCTGTCACCACCAGCAACCAGATAATGATGCTTATCTGCCATCGCAGACTGTCTGTGTTTGACAAAGCCATGCAATAACTCGTCGCGATTATCTGCAGTCGTCTGCATAGTCGTAATGGAAGAGACGAAATGCCGCTGCACACCGTCAAGATAGGTCACCTCACTGCCATCTGACCTCAAGGTGGTCAATCCCCGCGCGGACGACATTTCAAACGTCATACCAACAGCGCCATGAAATCCCGGCCAGGTGTCGCCGTATCCTGGATAGTAAGCATCGAATATTTCCCTTGTAAAATAGTCGAAGCCAAAATCATCAAACGCATCGGCATTAGCCTTGCCATAGAGATCCAGATTAGCCTTCTGAGTTCTGGTGATATGCGGATTAAAAGGTTCAGCCGGGGGCGGAAAATAATAACTGGCATCTGCTCCCATTTCATGGACGTCGACATAAACGACAGGCTGAAAATCAAGATAGTGTTTCACACGACCCCTTGTTTCCGGTTGGGTGAGAGCAAACCAGTCCCTGTTCATATCAAATAGATAATGGTTCGTCCGGCCGCCAGGCCAGGGCTGCATATGTTCAGCCGCCAGTTGATGCACTGCTGGTTCAATCCCATAGGTCTGTCTATAGTGACTGACAAACCTCGCACGCCCGTCGGGATTTTGTGACGGGTCAATGATGACAACCGAGTTCTCAAGAATACTATTAACCCTGTCTGATCCATCTGCAGCCAGCAGATGGTACGCAGACAACAGAGCCGCATCGCTTGAGGAGATCTCGTCGCCATGAACCCCATATGACATCCAGCTTACTGGTACAGTCGACTCAACCAACTCATTAATCTCTTCTCCATCCAACCCGGCAGGATTGGCAAGGCGCATCATATTTGCCTGGTTTTCTTCGAGTCTTGCCATGTTATCAACCGATGAGATAATCAGATAAACAAGCGGTCGCCCTTGCCAAGACTGAGCATATTCCACCAGGCGAGCGCGTCGCGGCTCTGACTTCGCGAGAGAACCAAGGTATCTGACTACTTCTTCAGGGGAGCTGATTTTCATTCCATGGTCATGACCAAGTACTGTTTTAATATCAGGAACATCCGGGTTGTAATCCACGCCCGGCCAGAAGGAATCACCTGTATTCGGGGTTTTTGCATTGATACCAATGCTAAGAAACAGCAGAAGAAGCAGACTGAATAATCGGTTTGCCATGATTTGAGTGTCCTTCTTGTTATGCTCAGGGAGTTATAGCCGCTACCTATATAATGCTGCTCGACAAAACTGCTGCGCCTTTATCTACTAAATCAAAAGACTGGTTCTGACAAGTATCACTACTGTCAGAGATCACCATAGCAATTTTGGTCACTGTTTAGAATTACCCCAGGTCAATGGGTTAGAACCGATAGTAACCTCTTAGATCAAGTACTTCTTCAAGTGCTTCGAGTGTAGACAAACTCTCGGTCATCAGTTGGGGATCTGCCAGGTCAGCCGGTTCAATCGTATCCCGATAATTACGGTTGACCCAGTCTGCCAATTGATCAATTTTACCAGCGTCCAACAGAAATCGCCCATCAACAGCACCAAGTTCCGCTTCGTTCAGTACGACCCGTAACCTCAGACAGGCCGGTCCTCCACCATTACTCATACTCTGACGCACATCCACATAATCAACGGCTCGTATCGGTTGAGATTCATCTTCAGTCAAACGTTGAATATATTGTTTAACAGACGGCATCTCATAACACTCCGCTGGCGCAATCAAGCGCATCTGTTGCATCGATCCATCCGGTTCAGCCAGAAGCTGACTGTTAAACAGATAACTCGCTATCGCATCATCCAGCCCGATCTCGCTGTCCGGTACAACAAGCCGAACCAACGACAGTGCATTGTTTAATTGCTCTGCCGCATCTTGAATCTGCTCATCGACGAAAGCCTTTTCATGTTGAAACAGCACAGGTCCATTCGCTACAGCAACCACATCGTTGTGAAAGGCACCTGCATCGATGGCGACAGGATTCTGCTGCACAAACACAGACTTATTCAAGATGCCATGTTGTTGCGCAACTGCCCGGCTCGCATCCAGGCTTTGACGAGCCGGGAATCTCTCATTGCCATCACCACCAATACCATAAACAAACATGGCAACTCCTGCCTCGTTGTAGTCTGCGCAAAATCGGCTATGGTTCGCAGCTCCCTCGTCGGCAAATGAAGAATCTGTTGAAGCCGCATCATGAATACAAAAATACTGCTCATCAGGGAATACGGTTCTAAGGCAGTGGGCTGTTTGAGCAGCTTCTATACTTCTGTGCGCTGTGGTTATCAAATTGGCAACTGTAAAATGTACTTTGCCATCAGGCGTATCCACAGATGGTGTAACAGTCGCCGCATTTGCTGCCCACATACTCGACGCCGAGTAAACCATGGCCAGCAACTCAGGCGCCTGTCGGGCAGATGCATTTACCATCTGCCTGTCACTACCGCTGAATCCCAGTTTATTCAATCTGGCAAGGTCCGGTCGGATCTGTGGTGGAAAGATGCCCTGTTGATATCCGAGAGACACCAGATGTCGCATCTTGTCTAGTCCCTGCAGCGCCGCGGCTTTTGGATACGATATCTGATTAGCATGACTTTGCGATGCAAGGTTGCCAGGAGACAGACCGCTGTAATTATGAGTCGGTCCAATCAGCCCATCGAAATTGACCTCATTGACCTCATTGACCTTTACAGATGGCGTCATACGAGGTTCTCATCTATCACCATAATCTCATCCCCTGGACGAGTCCCCAGAGCCTTCATCGCATCACTCATTATTTCTATCTGATCGCCATCCAGCCTCGCTGGTTGATAGATGAGTCGAAGCCGCTTAAGAGACCTGTTCGACATGATGAGAGAACTCTCGGGTGGATTGGTTGTCGCATTGATCCTTGCCCGCCGAACAGCCTTGACACTTTTCAGTTGCTTGATTTCAGCTCTGAGAAGGGGACCACCATCGAATATGTCAATCATATTCTCATAGACGAAACCTTCATCCAGCAGTAGATCCATCGCCCGTTTAGTCTCCTTTCGCGGTACACCCAATGACTCTCTGGCAGGCTGAGGCAAGAGATTCGTATAGATTGGATATTTAGGCATTAATTCAGTAATAAACTGGTTAGATCCTTTACCACAAAGTTGATCAGCTTCATCGTAGGTCATGTCAAAGAAATGTGCGCCAATCGCATTCCAGAATGGGCTCTCACCACTGTCATCTATCCAGCCTCTCATCTCTGCAATGACATCCGGTGCAAACCTTTCCGGATGCTGCGCCATTAACATATATCTGGACCGCGACAACCAGTGACCGTTGCCACGGTATTCTGGATCAAGAAACAGGGTGCCGACCTCGGAAGAATCCGTGTAGTCATTGGTCAAGTGCAATAAGCCGCTACGTGATTCTTTCTCGAGCGAGTGGGAATAATGGGTAACTGACATCAGCCGATAGGCATAGAACGCCTGACGACTACCAGTTTTTGCGTATACTGCGGCAGTGCCAATAACAGCTTGCTTATCGGTGTCCTCCATCACCAGCAGAAAGTAATCGTCACTGTCGCGCAATATCCTCGCGAAACTTTCTTCAGCTATCTTTATGTTTCGGGCAAGTGCGTCCCTGTCCTGAGGCATTGAGGTCATGCCGCTACCAACCAACTGAGACAACCTGAACAGATCGTCAAGATCTGAATTCTGAACGGGACGAATGACTAGCACAATCTGGCTCCCGGAAGTGGATTCCTACTTTACGCTTCGGACAGCGCACCATAAAGATCCAATTCGTCTGAATGGCATCTGCCTCTGGTATTAAAACTGCCAGTGGCGAGCAGGGCTCTCGGTCTCAGGTAAACGCCGGAGAACCCGGAAATCTGATTTACCGGATCACTGGCAAGGTTATTTCATTATAGACGACTGACTAGTCATCATTTTCGCCCAAAATCCCCGCAATGTTATCAAGCTGCCGACTAACGGCATCGAGAACTCCGGCAGCGATCTCAATCTGCCCGGCCACCTCGTCGAAATCCCGAACCTCTATCGCTTCTCTGACACCCGGGATTGTTTTGACACCATAGCCGGTATAAAACCCCGGTGCGTAGATATGATGTTTGTACCAGGGACGCCCTGCCAATCCTTCTTCGCGCGTCATTCGGCGTTCGACCGTATATAACATTTGATTGAGTGACCTGATTCTATCCGCTGGCATGTCGACAGTGCCTGAAACTTCATTTACTGCCTCAGCAGATTTTCTCAGTCTCAACAGTGAATTCTTAAGCGGCGCAAAATTGAAATGAGGCACCTCGTCTTTAACTGTTGGCGGTCCCAGTAACTTTGTTGGATCGAGTGCTAGCCGGTAGGTACCATCTTCAATCATCTGGTTGTTTTTTGTCGTTTCCTCCCTCATTTTGTCTGCCAGTTTCTCCAGTTCATCAACGTATTGAGCGACATTCTCGACGAACTGAACAAAATCAAAAGGTAGAACCGGTGCATTGGCCAGACGCAGGGTTGCTCTACCGGCAACCTGCGAGAGTGCCACGCCATAAACCAGATCAGGGTCACGCCATCTCGTATAGTGCTCATAGGTATCATAAAGGGTGTGGTAACTACCGCCATTTCCCTCACCGCCAAAACCAAGATTTGCCGAGGCAATGCCCAGATGCTGAAGAAAAGGCGTGTAATCGGAACCGGAGCCAAGCGGATATAACGGGATATGCTTTCTTTCACTCAGTAATTTTCTCGCCTTCTCATCACCAAGGGCAGTTACCCTTGCTTCGAGGCGTTTACCAATTGAAACACCAGTCTGGGGATCACTGACTTCGGCAGTAATCTGGTTGAAAAAACGCTCAAGTGTATGACTCCCGCCAACGCGGACAAATCCTCGACTGTTTCCATCGGTATTAAGATAGGCCACTGCATGTTCTTTCAGATCCTTTGCATGGTGCTCGGCCCACTCAGTTGAGCCAATCAGTCCCGGTTCTTCAGCGTCCCATGCGGCATATATTATGGTTCGAGCAGGTGGCATCCCGGATTTCGCAAGCGCGGCCACTGACTTCGCTTCTGCCAACAAGGATACCAGGCCGCTAATCGGATCTGCTGCGCCATGATTCCAGCCATCATGGTGATTACCCCGAATAATCCACTCATCCGGGAATTTGTCGCCTTTCAACCGAGCAATGACATTGTATATGGTTGTTCTATCCCAATTGAATGCAACTTTTAACCTGACCCGTGCAGGGCCCGGTCCAAGATGATAGGTAATGGGTAATCCGCCGACCCATTCTGATGGAACCAGTGACCCTGACATGGCAGACAACAGTGGCAGTGCATCTTCATAGGAGATGGGCAAAACCGGAATTTTAGTGATTGTCGTTACATTCTTTCTCTTCAGTCTCTTTGCCCGCTTGGTTGCACCAATCCCCGGTGTCAGCACATCCCCAGGATAAGTCGGCATATCCATCACTGAACCACGCTGTACGCCGCTTTTATGTTTGAAGGGTCCTTGTGGGTAGACATCACCTTGTCTATAACCATCATCAGCAGGATCAGAATAAATTATCGTACCTATGGCACCTTTCTCTGCCGCCAGTTTTGGCTTGATCCCACGCCATGATTTACCGTATTTGGCAATGGCTATCTTACCGGTCAGATCAATGCCGTATCGTTCAAGCAATTCGTGATCTTCAGGACGGCCGTAGTTGATGAATACCAGTTCACCCTCCACTTCACCATCAATCGAGAACGCATTATAAGGCGGGAGCAGATGCTGCCTCACAGAAGTGCTTGGATCAGCATCGAGGGAATCTTCCTCCAGAGACGCTTTAAATCGTGTTGGTGAGACGAGTTCAAGAGATCTTTCTTTCGGTGTCGGAAGAAGAATTTCGTATTCCTCTATCTCCGTATCGTACCCCCACCTGCTTAACATCCCTGAAATCTCGCTCTCTACTCTTTTTCCAGCTTCCGATCCTGCATGGTGAGGTTCTGCTGAGAATTTTCGCAGCCATTCCTTCTGCTCCTTCGCACTGAGATTGCTGTCAAAGGCCGCTTCAATTGCTCTTTGCTGCTTGCTCCCCTCGGGACTAAAGCCAATCAGAGACTCTGCACCTGCCGCCATATCTGTCGCAGCAGCAACGAGGCCGATCATTACTGCCAATATCATCTTCATCCCGTCGTCCTTTAAAAGTTATCACCTATCCAACATGACCCATTTGAATTCATAACGCAATCAACCGCCCGTATTTGACTTCCCTAAACACTATTAATTGGGCATCATGAGATTAAACAGGCAGACAGACTATACCTGTCTCATTGCCAACCGGAGTCAAATTCTGATCGAAGCTCTGGTGGGTACTTGAAAAAATTCAAAGGTGATTGAAATGAGTCCACTAAAGTCCCTAGGCATCGTTCTGTTGGTAATTGCCGTGCTGGGCACCTTCGCCTATCCGTTTAGGACCGATCCGATCGCCATGATCTCTGGCAAACGTCTGACGGGCCAGGAATTCCCCTATCCTTCAGACTGGTCATTTACAAACGAGCACCAGACAATCGCCGTCGAAACCAAATCAGACAATCCTCACTCGGTCACGACCTTGTGCTTCATTCATAATGGCGAGCTGCATATACCCTCAGAAACAGGGTCAAAGAAGACCTGGGCGCAAAATGTAGTTGCCGATCCAAGAATACGCATCAAAATCGGAGACAAGATCTACCTCGCAAGAGCAGAACGGGTAACCGACATAGACCTCGACGCTGTCAGATCTTCAATCGTCAGAAAATTCCCGGAATTTGCGAATCAGGACCCGGAAACCACGCCTGAAGAGGTCTGGTTTTTTAAGGTATCTAAAAGGTCTTAGCGGATTTATATTAAACGTCGACTAACCCAATACGGATCTACCAATCAGTTTCAGCAGGAAAAATAAAATGACACAGGATATCGATCGACTGATAAAACAGGATGCCAACGTACTTCTGCATCCGGCATCTTCCATCACTGCCCTGGTAGACAGTGGCCCTCAAATGATCGTTTCCGCCTCTGGCTGCAGAATTACCGACACGGATGGACGGCAACTGCTTGATGCGGTTGCGGGTCTTTGGTGTGTGAATGTGGGATACGGTCGCACCGAGCTGGCAGAAGCCATGAAGATGGCTGCTGAAAAACTGGGTTATTATCACAGTTTTTCCAACGCTTCGAATCCGTGGCAGGTTGAACTGGCTGAGAAAATCCTCAAATATGCCCCTGACGGGCTAAGCAAGGTCTTTTTTGGCACATCTGGCAGCGACTGCAATGACACGCTCATCAAGATCGCATGGCATTACCACACCCTCAGGGGCAATCGTTCAAAGATCAAAATCATATCGAGAGAGCAGGCCTATCACGGCACTTCAATCAGTACAGCGAGTCTCACGGGCCTGACTCACTTTCATGAAGAATTTCCCATTCCGCTCGATTTTATTCTTCGAACCGATTGCCCTCATTACTATACCAGGGGCTTACCGGATGAATCTGAAGAAGAATTTTGTGACAGGTTAATCAACAACGTTGAAGAATTGATCGCAAGCGAAGGCGCAGATACCATCGCCGCTTTCTTTGTGGAACCTATCATGGGCGCTGGAGGAATCATCGTACCACCAGCCGACTATTATCCTCGCTTAAAGAAACTGTTGGCTGCCAATGACATCCTTCTGGTCGCAGATGAAGTAATCTGTGGATACGGCCGAATGGGCGCCTGGTTTGGGTCACCGCAACTGGGGCTGGAACCGGATATGATGGCGAGCGCCAAGGGTCTTACCAGCGGGTATTTTCCCTTGTCTGCTGCTTTCATCACCCAGGAAATCTGGGAAGTACTAAAGCTCGGCTCAGATAAGATCGGCGGCTTTATGCACGGCTATACCTATAGCGGTCATCCGGTAGGCGCGGCTGTCGGAATCGCCAATATCGAGATTATGGAACGTGAAAACCTGATTGATCGATCCCGTGAGAATGGTCAGTATCTTCATGACCAACTTCAATCGCTGTTGAACCTGCCGAATGTCGGCGAGATCAGAGGACAGGGTCTCATAGCAGGCGTACAGCTTGTATCCGACAAACGTACAAAGGCGCTTCCTGAAGCTGACCTGAAGATACCCTTGAAAGTTACAGGTCTGATGAGAGACAAGGGCGTCGTTATCAGGCCACTGGCGACAGTCGGCACCCTGGCAATTTCACCGCCACTTACAATTACAAAAGAAGAGATTGATGAACTTGTTCAGGCCTTGTCTGAATCATTATCGTCTGTAGCATAGCCGACATTGAGGCTATCGAGCCGGGTCAGAATCAAGCACCATGTCGAGGCATTCAATAATAAGCTGAACCGATTGATTGCCGCGATATTCATTTACATCCAGCCGATAGGCGATCCGTCTGTGATGACCTTCTGCCAGTTGGTCATGACCAAAGGCAATCGCATCAAGTGCATGCGCACTGTCAATCGGCCTCAGTTTCATCTTAAGGTGCCTACCGGCAACAATTTTCTGCCCAACAATCTCAAATTCGTCATCGAAGACCGGCTCAGGAAAACCCTGGCCCCAGGGACACGCCTGCAGAATCTCGCGCACCAGGGGTATCGAATATTTCTCACCAAGTGGTCCATCAGTAATTACCGTCTGCAACAGGTCGTCTTCCGATAACCATCTTTGAGCTTCGACATCAAATTCTTCGCTGAATTTCTCGTAATCTGCAGGATGCAGGCTTAACCCGGCTGCCATTGCATGACCGCCGAATTTGACCAACAAGCCGGGATTTCTGGCAGCAATGGCGTCAAATGCATCCCGGATATGCAGACCGGGAATTGATCTTGCCGAACCTTTCATTTCATCGTCGGCGGTTTTCGCGAACGCGACCACGGGTCGGTGTAGCTTGTCTTTGATTCGGGAGGCGACAATGCCTATAACACCCTGGTGCCAGTCTTCATCATAGAGACATACCCCGATTGCCGATTCCTGTTTCAGATCCAGTTTCCCAAGTGATGTGATCGCCTGCTGCTTCATTTCATTTTCTATTTCTCTGCGCTCAACATTCAGTTGATCAAGTCGGCGTGCCAGTTCATTAGCCCGTTGATCGTCATCTGTTAAAAGGCATTCAATACCGAGAGAGATATCTTCGAGCCGACCTGCAGCATTCAGGCGGGGTGCCACCCCATAAGCCAGATCCGTGGCGGTCACATTTTTGACCTGATGACCCGACAATTTCAACAGCGCTTTTAAACCAGGCCTGAGATTCCCCCTGCGCATGCGCTGCAGACCCTCCTGCACCATTATTCGGTTGTTGTAGTCCATAGGCACAACATCAGCAATCGTGCCCAGTGCGACCAGATCGAGATAACCAGCCAGATTTGGTTCAGTATGAGTCTCAAACCATAGACTTTCCCGGAGCTCCCTTCTGACTGAGGACAGGAGATAAAAGGCAACGCCCACACCGGCGAGGTTCTTGCTTGGGAAATTACAGCCTTTTTGGTTCGGATTAACAATGGCATCTGCCGTCGGCAATTCTTCACCTGGCAAATGATGATCAGTGATGACTGTCTTGATTCCATGACGCCTGGCACAGTCAATTCCCGGGATACTTGAAATGCCATTATCAACGGTAATAATCAGATCCGGATGTCGGCTCTCGGCAACCTCGACAATTTCCGGTGTGAGGCCATAACCAAAGTCGAACCTATTGGGCACCAGGTAATCGACGTGCTCTGCGCCAAGGGATCGAAGACCGTGAACTAGCACTGCGGAACTGGTTGCACCATCCGCATCGAAATCTCCGATCACGAGAATTCGCTCCTGTGCTCTTAATGAATCAGCCACCAGAGCGGTAGCTTCGGGGAGTCCTTTCAAGCCATCTGGCACCAGCATCTTTACCAGTGAGTGATCAATATCTTTCCTGTCGACTACTCCCCGACCAGTGTACAAACGGGATAGCAAGGGTGACACACCGTCAATTGACCCCTTCACCATCCGGCGCTTGAGAATTTTAGGCATTTAGAAGGTTTCGACCCTGATGCGCATGACGTCGCCATCTACCTGATCCAGGGCTTCCATCTCTCCAATAGCATCATTCATGGACTGCTCTGGCACTCTGTCTGTCACAATCACAATCGGCACTTCACCCTTATGGACATCTTTCTGGATCAGTGACTCTATGCTTATATTGTGTTGACTCAGGATAGTCGAAATTCGGGCCATCACACCCGGCTTGTCCAATACCTTCAGACGCAGATAATACGAGGAGTTGATACTGGCGATGGGAAGCATGGGCATATCTTCAAGGGCTTCGGGGACAAATCCCATATTAGGTATCTGATCACCGGTCTCAGAACGCAATATATCAATAACATCAGCTACCACGGATGATGCCGTCGGCCCTGCACCCGCACCAGCGCCAAGGTACATGGTCTGTCCCGCGGCATCTCCACCTACGAGCACCGCATTCATCACACCATCTACCTGGGCCAGCATCTTTGGCGATTCAATCAACGTCGGATGCACCCTGAGTTCGATACCCTTTTCAGATCTCGTTGTAATACCAAGATGCTTGATTCTAAATCCCAATTCACCCGCGTACTTGATGTCATCCACCGTTATCCTGGATATTCCTTCCGTATACATAGCGTCAAATCTTAGAGGAACGCCGAAGGCAATCGATGAAAGGATTGTCAATTTATGAGCCGCATCAATGCCTTCTATATCAAAAGTCGGATCTGCTTCTGCATAACCCAGGTTCTGGGCTTCTTTGAGCACCTCGGGGAAATCCCTGTTACCGGCAGTTTCCATTTCGGTCAGGATGTAATTAGTTGTACCGTTGATAATGCC
>CAZJRI010000016.1:9383-12396 GCA_964548025.1 uncultured Pseudomonadales bacterium | reverse complement strand
ATCCTGTTCGCGGCGAGCCCTTCCCTTACCGCCTTGACGATGGGTATACCACCGGCAATGGCTGCTTCGAACTTCAGACATACACCTGCTTCACTTGCCAGCTGAAATAACTCCTGCCCGTGAATCGCAATGAGCGCTTTATTCGCAGTGACTACATGTTTCTTGTTGGCAATCGCCTGCTTCACGAGATCGAGTGCCACATCTGTACCACCGATAAGTTCCAGAACAACATCAACTTGCGGATTCTTTACGACATCGAAAATATCCCGACTGACATCAGTCTGAGACAAATCGCAATCCGGATGATCACGACGGCAACCAACCTGTGCAATTGTCACTGCTCTGCCCGTTTTCCGGCTGATCTCATCCCTGTTATCGATCATTAGGTTGAAAGCACCAGAACCGACAGTCCCCAAACCGCAAATTCCTACTCCGATCTGTTGCACGCTTTTCTCCTGCTACTTCAACCTGTGCTCGATGATGCCTCATTGACGGAGACATTCCTGAACATTTGTTTGATTCCCCTGATGGCCTGGCGAGTCCGATGTTCATTTTCTATGAGCGCAAATCTTACATGGTCATCGCCATACTGACCAAAACCAATCCCCGGTGAGACAGCTACTTTCGCCTCGTTTATCAGGAGTTTGCTGAACTCCAGAGAGCCCATATTCTGAAATTGAGGCGGTATCTTTGCCCATACAAACATGGTGGCCTTCGGTTTTTCAACGTGCCAGCCTGCTGCGTTCAATCCATCACATAAAACATCCCTTCGCTTGCGGTACCTTTCACAGGTTTCTGCAACGCAGGTCTGATCTCCCTCAAGTGCTGCAATCGCAGCGACCTGGATTGGTGTGAACATACCGTAGTCCAGGTACGACTTGATTCTCGCCAGTGCACCCACGAGGATTGGGTTCCCGACGCAGAAGCCAACCCGCCAGCCCGGCATGTTGTAACTCTTCGACATGGAATAGAATTCGACCGCAATATCCTTCGCACCGGGCACCTGCAAGATCGAAGGCACCTCGTAGCCGTCGAAGACAATATCGGCATAGGCAAGATCCTGTACGACCCAGATATCATGTTCCTTTGCGATCTTGATAACCTTTTCAAAAAAATCCAGATCAATACACTGGGTTGTCGGATTACCCGGGAAGTTGATCACCAATGCTTTAGGTTTTGGCCAGTTATTGATGATGGCATGTTCCAGTTCATCAAAAAAATCCACATCCTTGGTCAGGGGTACATGACGTACTTCAGCATCGGCAATAACAAAACCATAGGGGTGGACGGGATAGGACGGATTCGGCACCAGAACACTGTCGCCTGGCCCAAGGACCGCCATCGCCAGATGCGCAATACCTTCTTTCGAACCGAGCGTTACTATTGCCTCGGTTTCCTGATCAAGATCGACATCAAATCTCTCTTTGTACCAGTTGCAGATTGCACGGCGCAGTCGGGGTATCCCTTTTGACTGAGAATAACGATGGGTATCGCCACGTTTCACGGTCTCGACCAGTTTGTCGACGATATGATCCGGGGTGGGCTGATCGGGATTGCCCATACCAAAATCAATAATGTCCTCACCTCTCGCTCTCGCCTCTCTCTTCAGGGTATCGGTAATACTGAAGATATAGGGAGGCAATCGCTTTATGCGGGGAAAATCATCAATTGTTGGCACTTTTCTCGTTCCTTCGTTGTTTTCGCGAGCAAAAAAAACCGGGTCCGCACCAGAGTGCGGACCCGGCACTCTAATTCAAGTTAGTCTATCGCAGCAGTACTCGCCACCATCGCAAACGCAATCATGCCACTCGCACGTGTTGTTATTGATCGGGGAGTTCGATTCTGCATCTCAGACTACTTTTATATTCGGATGGCCATGTTACCCAACAATGACTGCCGCGTCGATGGTCTATGACCTTAGCTGTCGACCTTCGGGTTGGTAAATATCGAATTACGGTCCGACAGAAAGCCTTTTAACCAACTCTGCGGGCACAAAAAAGGACGCAATAGCGCCCTTTTTACCACTGTTAGAACAACTGTCTGTTACATAAGCCCCAGTTTTTCAGCCAGAGAGGCTGCAGGTAGATAACCAGGGTTCATGGAACCATCTTCAAAAACCAGCGACGGGGTAGAGTTTACCCCCATGGTACCGCCCAACTGATATTGAGCCGCGACAGGATTCTCACAGGTACGCGCTTCAATTTCCTGACCCGCTTTCGCTCTTGTAAGGGCAATCTTCGGATTATCAGCGCACCAGGCAGACACAATCTTGTCATAGGATGCTGACTTCGGCCCCGCCCTTGGAAATGCCAGGTAACGAACAGCGATACCCAGTCGATTCATTTCCGGTACCTCCTGGTGTAACTTTCGGCAATAGGTGCAATCAATGTCGGTGAAGACTGTCACGGTTGCCTTGACCATCTCTTTAACCGGTGAAAATACGAGCATCTCCGACTCATCCAACTGATCAAGTATAACCTTCCGCTCTTTCGTCCTGGACTGCTCAGTAACATTTACCAGTTTCTCGCTGGTCACCTCGTACAGATCACCTGTGAAAAAGTATCTGCCATCTTCAGTAAAATGAAGTGTTTGCCCGCCAGGTAAACTCACATCGTAAAAACCGGGTAGTGAAGAAGGTTTAACATCCTCAATAGGCAGGTCCGGTCTGACTGCAAGAACCCGATCACGAATGTTGTCCGTGATGCTTTGCAGTTCATCTCCAATTACGGGCAAGGTCACCATAATCAGTACGCCAAATATTAGTTTTCTCATAAATTTCCTTCGGTACAGAGAACTGGAACACTTTGCACCATTGAATATATTGATGCAAACCTCAACTAAACCCTAGTAGTTTAGACCTTGTTTGTAGATAAAGGTTTTCCTGGTGCAGGCCAAATACAGTTAAACGCACCCGTCGGGCGACATCCTACCAAATGAAGCATTGCTACAAGAAGGGGATATATGACGAACTTTAAACGGTTATCCCCTGTATTCAACCATTCATCGGCTCATC
>CAZJRI010000016.1:0-9370 GCA_964548025.1 uncultured Pseudomonadales bacterium | reverse complement strand
GATGATGCTGTTCATGCAGTTCTTTCATCCGATGCTGGGCAACATGGGTATATATCTGGGTCGTTGAAAGGTCGCTGTGCCCGAGCAGCAGTTGCACCACTCTGAGGTCAGCCCCATGATTCAATAAGTGAGTGGCGAATGCATGCCTCAGTGTATGGGGTGAAAGCTTTTTGGTTATTTCTGCAGATTTTGCATGATGCCTGATTCGATGCCAGAAAGTCTGACGGGTCATTTCCTTGCCATGACTGCTTGGAAATACAACATCCTGCTCAAGGTTCTTCTTCAGCAAATCATTTCTCCCTTCCTGAAGGTATCTTTGTATCCAGCTTATGGCTTCTTCTCCAAGTGGAACCATGCGTTCCTTGCTGCCTTTACCCATTACCCGGATTACTCCCTGGCGCAGGTTCAGGTCAGTCAACCTCAGTGTTACAAGTTCAGTCACGCGTAATCCGCTGGCATACAACACTTCTAACATGGTGCGATCTCGCAAACCTATGGCTGATTCAATATCAGGTGCATGCAGCAGCTTTTCGACATCAGATTCCGTCAGGGTATCCGGCAGTGGTCGACCCAGTTTGGGATTTTCAATTCGCAGTGTGGGATCTACCTTTATCAGGTTCTCCCGCAGAAGATACCGGTAGAGACTTCTAAGGCAGGAAAGCGCGCGGGCAGTGGACCTTGCTTTTATACCCTGACCCATCCGATCTGCCAGGTACCTGAGCAGATCTTCTCGTTTGACACTCAGCAAACTACCAGATTTATCACTCAACCAACGGGTGAATGCTTTGAGATCGCGCTGATAAGAGTCGAGGGTATTTTTGCTGAGACCCTTTTCAAGCCACAGGCTATCAAGGAATTTTTCGACAAGTTCCTGATCAGTCACAGTATCAGCCAAGGCACGAGAAGTATGAGAATTTCATCTACCTTAGTCGGCACTGGATTGATGTTCAATAGGAGATGGCTTAACTCAGGTTGCCAGAGCAAAATACTCGCTATCAACGCGAATTCCGATTGACGATGGCGAACTCCGGCAAGTTGATCTTACCGGAGGCACTATCTACATAGAATAATTTGCAGTGAGCCCTTTTTCAGGCTACTTCGCGAGTTTCTCTTTGATTCTGGCCGAACGACCGCTTCTTTCTCTGAGGTAGTAAAGTTTAGCCTGTCGAACATCGCCGCGGCGCTTCACTTTGATGCTGTCGATTAGAGAGCTATGAGTCTGGAAAGTTCTTTCGACGCCAACGCCATGAGATATTTTGCGAAGTGTAAATGCGGAATTGATGCCACGATTGCGACGGCCGATTACAACCCCTTCGAAGGCTTGCAGCCGCTCGCGCGTCCCTTCCCTGACTTTCACCTGCACAACCACAGTATCACCAGGTCTGAAATCCGGCACATCGTTATTAAGCTGCTCATTTTCGATCTGTGCAATAATCTTACTTTTCATGGCTCTTTCCTTTTCTCTTGCTATCCTGGGCGCAATACTCGTCCAGTAACTTCTGTTCTGTTTCACTTAATTTAAGGCCTTCAAGCAGGTCAGGACGTCTGTCGTACGTTCTTCCCAATGCCTGCTTCAGGCGCCACCGGTTAATCTCTTCATGATTACCCGATAGCAGTACATCCGGCACCTTCATACCCTCAACCGATTCCGGTCTCGTGTAGTGAGGGAAATCCAGCAATCCCTTTGCAAATGAATCCGCCGATACAGATTCAGCATCACCAACTACGCCAGGCTGCATCCGTGTCATTCCGTCAATCAGCACCATGGCTGGCAACTCTCCTCCTGATAAAACATAGTCGCCGATGGAATACTCTTCGTCGATATCTGTTCCAATCAAGCGCTCGTCGATACCCTCGTACCGACCTGCTACCAGAATGATCTCTTCCCTCAAGCCTAGTTCATTCATCAGAGGCTGATCCAGCTTTTTACCCTGCGGTGTCAAATAGACAACCCTGCAACTCTCCGAGGCGTTCTTTCTTGCCTCTCTAATCGCAGCTCTAAGCGGTTCGACCTTCATCAACATACCAGGTCCGCCGCCGTAGGGTTTGTCATCGACTGTTCTGTGTTTATCGGTTGTGAAATCCCTGGGATTCCAAAACTCCAACCGCAGCTTGCCTGATTCAACAGCCCTTCGGGTAATACCTGATGCCGATATCGCCTGAAACATTTCAGGGAAGAGTGTTACGACACCAACCCACATTTCTCTGCCTCTTAATCTGACCGACGATCAAACAGATCTTTTAGTAATCTGCATCCCATGCGACCAGGATTTTTCCAGCCTCGATATCGACCTCCATTACAACCTCTTCATCGACATAAGGAATGAGTCGCTCCTGATCATCGATACTGCCATCACTCGCCTGGACCACCAGTACGTCGTTGGCCCCTGTTTCAATCATATGTGAAACAACACCGAGGAACTCACCTGCTTTGTTTTGTACTTTCAATCCTTCCAGTTGATGCCAGTAATATTCTCTGCTCTGTAACTTCTCGAGCTGATCTTTGTTGATCCAGATTTCACTTCCGATTAATGCTTCAGCCTGATCGCGGGTATCAACGCCTTCAGGTAGTGCAATGACACCTTTACCATGCACTTTCGCTTTTTTAACCTTTAGCGCCTGTTCTTTCCCATCCCTGGCAAGTTGCCAATTGTTGTATTCCAATATCTGATCTGCAGGGTCCGTATATGAATATACCTTTACCCAGCCCTTCAGGCCGTAGACTGAATTGATCTCTCCGACCAGGAGCTTGCCTGCCTTATCTTTCTTTAACAGATCGTCTTTTTCTAACAGATTATCTTTCTCTAACAGATTTTCTAAGCCGCAGCTTCTTGACTCGCTGCCTTCCTGTATTTCTTGTTGATCTTCTTAACCCGATCACTAACCTGCGCTCCCTGACCTACCCAATAGTCAAATCGCTCAAGGTCAATGCGGGCATGTTCTTCTCCACCACTGGCAATCGGATTAAAAAAGCCGATACGCTCGATAAAACGTCCATCCCGCGCCCGATGATGATCTGCGACCGTAATATGATAGAAAGGTCGCTTTTTACTGCCACCCCTGGACAACCGGATGATTACCATGTCTTTGATTTCCTTCAAAAATTCTGTATTGGCAGGCGGATTGGCTGCCGAAAGGTGCGCTATTGTACGGGAAAGGATCGCTTATTTAAACCCTTTCCTTGTGATCGTTTCGAGCGGCAAGTTGTTGAAAATATTGCTCTTATGGAGTGCTCCGGTGTTCAGACTGATAAAAAATCCAGCCGGTCAGACCTAATTACCGGGAAATCCCCCACCAGGTCCCTTCATCATACTATCCATCCCCCGCATCATATTGGCCATACCACCTTTTTTACTCATCTTTTTCATCATCTTCTGCATCTGCTTATGCTGCTTAAGCAGTCGATTGATATCCTGGATCTGGGTGCCTGAACCCTGGGCTATGCGACGTTTTCTTGAGCCATTGAGTACATCCGGGTAGCGGCGTTCTGCTGGTGTCATCGAGTTGATAATCACCTCCATTCGACCAAATGGGTTGTCCTCGAGCTTCTCCTGGGCGACTTTAGCCATATTGCCCATACCCGGCATCTTGTCCATCATGCTGGCGATGCCACCCATATTGTTCATCTGCTGGATCTGGTCGCGAAAGTCATCCAGATCGAATTTCTTACCCTTTTTGATCTTTTTAGCGAGCTTCTTGGCCTTTTTCTTGTCAATTTTCTGCTCGGCTTCTTCAATAAGGCTGAGCACGTCTCCCATGCCGAGTATTCTTGAGGCAATCCTGTCAGGATAAAAAGCTTCGAGGGCGTCTATTTTTTCACCAACCGCCATGAATTTGATTGGCTTACCTGTGATTGACCGAACCGAGAGGGCTGCACCACCTCTGGCATCCCCATCTGTCTTGGTGAGAATGACACCGGTCAATGGCAGGACTTCATTGAATGAACTGGCAGTATTGGCTGCATCCTGGCCAGTCATGGCATCAACCACAAAGAGCGTCTCAACGGGATTCAAACCGCCATGCAGGCTTTTGATCTCAGCCATCATATCTTCATCGATATGAAGCCGACCGGCCGTATCAACGATCAGTACGTCAATAAACTGCTTCTTCGCTGCAGCCAGTGCTTTCTTGGCAATATCCACCGGCTTCTGATCAACATTGCTTTCGAAAAACTCAATTTCTGCCTCACCGGCCAGTGTACGCAGTTGGTCAATAGCAGCAGGCCGGTATATGTCCGTACTGACCACCATAACCTTTTTATTCTCCCGGCTCTTTAACCAGAGTCCGAGTTTGGCAGCGCTGGTAGTTTTACCCGCACCCTGGAGGCCTGCCATCAAGATGACACCGGGCGGCTGAGTTGCGAGATTAAGGGAGTCGTTTTCCGCTCCCATCACCTTGATCAGCTCATCGTTGACGATCTTCACGAATACCTGGCCGGGTGAGAGAGCTCGACTGACCTCCTGGCCTACAGCACGAAGCCTTACCTGATCAATAAATTCTTTGACAACAGGTAGTGCAACGTCCGCTTCGAGCAAAGCCATCCTGACTTCACGAAGGGTTCCCTGGATATTCTCTTCGGTTAGATTCGCCTTACCCGAGAGATTACCCAAGGTGGCGCTTAGACGTTCCGTTAATGACTCAAACACAATCCTGACCTGACTAACTCTGAAACCGGTGGCGCATTATAACCGATTCATACCACTATCAAGCCAGTGGTCTTTCGATATTCCACGGAGAAGTTAGTTCAATGGAACTCCACATTGTGTAACAATCATGATCTATCCTTGTCGCACCGTTTGGCTGAAGAAGAAAGATGAGCACAGTAATGTCTGGCACTATCATTCCTGGGACTTTGGCATGTCTGCTTTATATGCTCAGCGCCAGTATCCAGTACGTTGGCCTACAGAGGAAAATTGACTCAAAACGCTTTATTGTCATCGCATCTGCACTGCTTGCCATCATCCTGCACGCCGTCTTCTCCTACAAGCAGATAGATACACCGGCTGGTATTAATATCGGTATTTTCCCCATGGCTTCGCTGACCTCTCTGGCAATCTCAGCGATTGTGGTTGCATCAAGCCTTCGAAGGCCGGTTGAAAATCTGCTGATCGTATTACTCCCCTTTGCCACCCTGACAGTACTTCTTTCACTCTGGCAGGAGGGGAATTACACGCCGAGGACGGATATCACCATGGGCATACTATTGCACATTGCCCTGTCGGTAATTGCCTATAGTCTGCTTGCGATAGCCGCTTTTCAGGCTGCGCTGCTGTCATTCGGCGATTATGAATTAAAGCATCGCAATCTGGCTGTTCTGCAGAGAATGCCGCCCTTACAAACCATGGAAAGCCTGTTGTTTGAGTTGTTAACCGCAGGTCTCGTATTCCTCAGCCTGTCGATTGTGACCGGATTCATTTACCTGGCTGACCTGTCCCAGAGCGGATTAGTACATCATACATTTATCACCATGGCCGCATGGATCGTATTCGCCGTTCTAATCTGGGGGCGATATCAACTGGGTTGGCGTGGTTCTCTCGCATCCCGCTGGACTCTGGCTGGATTTGCTTTACTGCTACTAGGCTATTTCGGGAGCAAAATAGTACTCGAGGTCATTCTCACCCGGGGTTGAGGGATACTAATTTAGGCCTGACCGATAATACCCCGCTGATCGATAATCGCAGAACAACACGAAGCACAACAAATTCATTGCCTACACCAGGTTTGAATCGACAGATTTGAGATTATCTTTTACTTGCGCAATGCCGCGAACTCATATAAAACGTCAATCCGCTAGTTGAAAGAGGTCCCCTCTTTTTGGACGATCCCTCGCTTGGACTCTTATTTGGGTTCATTTTTCTCTTAATTATCCTTTCTGCTTACTTCTCAGGTTCCGAAACAGCCATGATGGCGCTTAACCGCTATCGCCTGAAGCACCTGTCGAACGCCGGCCACAGGGGTGCCAGGCAGGCGACCAGATTGCTCGAAAGACCCGACAGATTGCTCAGCGTGATTCTGATAGGTAATAATCTGGCAAACTTCACTGCAGCGTCCCTGGCAACCCTGGTTGCTCTCAGGGTTTTCGGAGACAGGGGTGTCGCTGTTGCGCCTGTTGTCTGCACGATTGTCTTTCTGATATTTGCTGAGGTAGCACCAAAAACAATCTCTGCCGCTTACCCGGAAAAAGTTGCTCTGCCCTCATCACATGTATTGAGAATACTGCATTGGTTTCTCTTCCCGCTCGTATGGTTGGTCAATGGTTTTGCAAACGCCATGTTGCGAACAGTCGGCATCCGCGGGGAAGAAGGTTCCGATGATGAACTCAGCCCTGAAGAGCTGCGTACCGTTGTATTTGAGGGATCAAAAATTGCTGCACATCCCCAGAACATGATGCTGGGTGTACTGGATCTGGCTAATGTCACAGTGGAAGACATCATGGTGCCAAGAACAGAGATATTCGGCATTGATATCGATGATGACCTGGAAGAGATCATTGCCCAACTAAGATCATCGCAACATACGCGGGTACCGGTATTTAAACAGGATATCGACAAGGTCATCGGTATCTTGCATCTCAGGAATACAACCAAGATCATGACGGTTGAAGAAATCACCAAGGCTTCGATTCTGCAGGTTACAGAGGAACCTTATTTCGTACCGGAAAACACACCATTGCAAACTCAACTGGTCAACTTCCAACAGCAGAAAGAGCGCCTTGGACTGGTCGTTGATGAGTACGGGGATATTCTCGGTATCGTCGCTATAGAAGACATCCTCGAGGAAATTGTCGGTGAATTTACAACTGACCTTGCTGATACCAATGTTAATATTCACCCGCAGGATGACGGTTCATACCTTATCGACGGTGGTACGCATATTAGACTTATCAATCGTAGACTGGGTTGGGATTTACCTCAGGACGGACCCAAAACTTTGAACGGCGCAATCATTGAACACCTTGAGACCATTCCGGAAACAAACGTCTGCCTGCTTCTCGGAGACTATCGGGTGGAAGTAGTGCAGATTCAGGATACGAAGGTTCGCTCTGCCAAGGTATCGGAAATACCTGATCCATTCTAGCAAAAGGGGACTAAGCTTGCGCCGTCCCCTTGAGCAATCATTTCAACGCCACTTTCTGTTGATAGCGGCAATAATCGATTTGAATGCAGCGGTGATCGTATTCTGGCTGATCCCCACACCATAGTACTTGTTCTGATTTTCATCAGTTATTGCCAGAATACAGATAGCTTGCGCCTCACTTCCCTCGTTTAGCGCATATTCCTGGTAATCAACCACATTTAACGGCTCGTTCAAAGTTTCAACCAGACCGGCGATAAACGCATCGATCGGGCCTGAACCTTCTCCCTCAACTGAAATCTCATTCTCGGCCACCTTGATGTTGGCCTGGCAATATTCCTGTTCAGCTTCACCGGAACTGACTTTATAGTCGACTAATTGATAGGGACCTTCGACCTCAATAAACTCAGCAACGAATGCTTTCCAGATTTCATCCGGCTGCAATTCGCCACCATCGGCTTCCGAAAGACGCTGTACGATAGGGCTGAATTCGAGCAGAAGCGGTCTGGGTAGTGACACACCGAAATAGTTTTCGAGTATAAAAGCCACCCCACCCTTGCCTGACTGGCTGTTGACCCTCACCGTCTCTCGATAGGAACCACCCACATCGGTTGGATCAATGGGAAGATAGGGCACTTCCCATTCACTCTCAGAATTTTTTTCAACAACGGCCATGCCTTTACGAATGGCGTCCTGGTGGGAACCTGAGAATGCGGTAAATACCAGTTCTCCCGCATAGGGCTGACGAACATGAATTGAGATTTTGGTGCACTCTTCCGAGATCGCTACTATCTTAGACATATCAGAAAGATAGAGCTCAGGATCGACACCCTGGGAAAACATGTTCATCGCCATTGTGATGACATCACAATTACCAGTGCGTTCACCATTGCCAAACAGGGTTCCCTCGATTCGGTCAGCACCTGCCATCAAACCCAGTTCAGACGCTGCGACTCCCGTTCCCCTGTCATTGTGCGTATGAAGACTGATTACAGCCTTATCCCTGTTCGGTAAGTTGCGGATGAACCATTCCAATTGATCCGCATAGATGTTGGGTGTCGCCATCTCGACTGTCGAAGGCAGGTTAAGAATAATCTTGTTCTCATTCGTCGGCTGCCAGACATTCATCACCGCATCGCAGATTTCAACCGCAAAGTCCATCTCTGTCGCGGTGTAGCTCTCTGGAGAGTACTCAAGCGTGACCTCGGTACCTGCCGCCTCCAGTTTATCAGTATGTTGCTTAACCACTTCGGTCGCATCAGTTGCGAGTTTAATCACCTCTTCCCGGCTCATGCCGAATACTACTTTGCGCTGCAATGTGGAGGTTGAGTTGTACAGATGAAAAATTATCTTCTTTGCACCCTGGACCGCCTCGCAGGACCTGGCGATCAGTTCTTCCCGTGCCTGGCACAAAATCTGGATGGTGACACCTTCGGGAATCAGATCTTCTTCAATGATCTTACGTACGAAGTCAAAATCAGTTTGTGACGCTGCAGGGAAGCCGACTTCAATTTCCTTGAATCCTAATTCCAGCAACAGATTCCACATCTTGGATTTCTCATCAGGTGTCATCGGTTCGATAAGTGCCTGATTGCCATCACGCAGATCAACACTGCACCAGCGGGGAGCAGAGCTGATAACCTGATCCGGCCAGGTTCGATCCGGCAAAGGGATGGGCTTAAAGGGTTTATATTTCTGAAACGGCATCTTCTTCACAGATATCGCCTCATCTGGCTGTTCTATTGATCTATTTTCAACGCTCATGTCTTTTGTCTCTATTTTTATCTGGTTCAAAACCACTCAGGGTCAATCACAAAATCTCCGCTGGCGGCTCCATTTAATTAATGCTCCGCTTCCGGCAAAAAATTTTGAAATCGTAGAAACGCGAGCTAAAGGAGAACGATGTAGGAATTTCGAAGGGCCGCCTACAACGGCAGTCGTAGCAGTAGCGCAGCAGACAACCCCGACAGCTTGGTGCCGATTGCGGAGATTTGTGAAATGAAAGCGCAAATCTTCATTCGTGAGTCGTCAATCAATAAAAGTACGGTAAGAAAGTGCAAATATAGCTCGTTAGTCGCCTAATGCCAAGCATGAGACATGGATTGAGACACTGGAAGGTACATTCAGATGTTCTTGCGGAGCCATTCGACCGACCTCAGGTGTTCCACCTTCGGTTCCCTTCGTAGCAACCCATTTTTGATGGGACGCGCAAATGTACGTCCATGAAGGTTGCGCTTTCGGTACATCCATGTACCTCACTTCCATCAAAAATGGGTTGCTACGAAGCGGTCTCAAA
>CAZJRI010000015.1:48030-53233 GCA_964548025.1 uncultured Pseudomonadales bacterium | reverse complement strand
GACCAAAATCATGAACGTCATACGTTACCCCGTTTACGAATAGTGAACCAGAACGATATTCTGCTTCGTAATGGCTATCTGCTGAGTTCCCTGCGGATGAAATAAAAATAGCATCATTAGCAACTGCAGCGACAGCCTTAGCCAGAGGCCCATCAGCAAAATATGGCTCGCCAAAGAATCCTAAGTCATCAACTATCACGTCCGCACCAAAGTCATGTACCAGATCATCAACCCTTTGTACGAACTCAAGGCTGGTATTCACTGCACCCATTGCCAGCTCAGCCTCAGGGGCGATGTCGTGAATAATCTCCATCATAGCCGTGCCTTCATTACAGGTTCGGCCAGAATCACATTGGAAGCCATTTCTTAGTCGCTTGGCACAACTTCCATATACCGTAATGTTAGGAGGTAGATCTCCCGAACCTTGAGCGCTGAATTTATCGTTGGCTCCGTCAGAGATCACTCCGATTTTTATCCCCCTACCATCTATCCCTAGATCTCGTAGTTGGTTTGCTTTAAGAATTGAATCTCCTTCCGTTGTTTTACTCCCTTGATGAATGTCACCATAACTCGGTGGTTCTATTCTTGTGACGAAAGGCAGAGCGGCTATTTCAGGAATGAGATCAAATTCCATCCAAACTTGAACTATGGACAATTCAATATTGCTGAGTTCAATTTCCGCACCTAGTTCCTCCAACACCGAAAGCCGCTTTTCGTCTAAAGACGATGTATGTATGTAGAGTTGAATACGTGCATCGCCATCGATCCTTACAAACGGGTTGATCACCGATGATTTGTGCTCAAGGTAGTTCTGTGGCGTAACTCCATTGGCTTCTAATGATGCCAATAACAGTCGAATGGGCCGACTGAGTTTACCCCCTAGCTCACGAACATCCTCCGTGGCTAATTTCTTTTTGAATGTATAATTAGACTTTGACAGTCCGGGCAAATCAATTGTATTTTTGACTGGGCTCAATGGAGGTGAAGGTTCTTGTTGTATCAAACGAACAACATTTACCGAAACTTCTTTGTTCAATATCGTTCGGAACAAAACTGTTCCAATTATGAGCAGAACCACAACCCCGAGTAGAAAGGAAAGACTCCTCATTTTCAACCACTTATATGATTCGTTAGATTTAGATTGCTACTATCTGTTGATCTGCTGGTCACCTATTTCCCTTCATTTCGAGAGCCACAACACTGCCAAGATCAATCGCGTACGCTAACACCTTTAGCTTGGACGTCCTACCCTATCTTCACAACATAGAACGCTTTTTCCAAATATTTCACCGTTATCATTCAAAGTTGGTTAAAAAATATACTAACAGCATCGCTTACACTCATTCTAAGAATCTAATACTCCATCTAGGCTCATCGCCGTAAGCAGAAACCAGATGGCTTCATATAAGTAGTACTTACCTGGGTACTCAAACTACCTGTTAGATGTCCATTTCTCTTTGATACAGACCTGATACCGGATAATTCAGGTTTCGAACGGGACGATATGATCCAGTCTGAAGTCATGCAGGCACCCATCGTCTGGCTTTCATCCGACGCATCAGCCGAGATCACGGGCCAGCGTTTTATCGGTTACCACTGGGATCAGAATCTGCCGCTGCAGGAGTGTCTGGAAAAGGCTGGGGCACCCGCTGCATGGCCTCAATTGGGGGGACGGGCAATACGACCTGAAAAATAAGAAGCTTGAGCAGGGTGAGAAGACCAAAAAAAAGAGACAGATACACCGACCCATCCATCTTCTATTCAGAAATTCAGGAAGACCAAATTGTAAGTCTTCAGCCATTAAAACCAGCGGATATAACCACGAGTTGGATGTCCAGTACTTTCGTCCAGTACTTTCGGTACTTTGCAATGGCGGTGAGTACTTTGTCTCAACTTCCTAAATGCTGCTGCCCCAACTGACATCGCATGTTAATCTGTTACTTCTATCTCAATGAGAGGAGCCAGTCATGCCAACTGTGCACTTGATCGCCTATTCCGACTACCTTTGACCCTGGTGTTATAACGCTGCCGTGCGCGTGCGTATGCTAGAAGAGGAATTCAAAGACAAGCTGATTGTAGAATGGCGTGCGTTCATGCTGCGACCGGAACCCGGCAAGAGAAGACTCGAGGACTTTCGTACATATACCAAGAACTGGCAGCATGTAGCGAGCGAACCCGACAGTGGGCAATTCAGAACCTGGTCCACCGATGAAGGCCCGCCGTCACACAGCATGCCCCCGCATCTTGTCGCTAAAGCAGCAGCCAGAGTAGGGCCTGATTCGTTTGAACGGATTCACTCCGATCTGCTGCAAATCTGGGACGACGCTGGCTTGTCATCGAGTCAGTTTGAAGCGGTTGAAGATCCAGACTTGCGTGTTCAGGTTATTGATGAACACAATGAAGCTATCAATTGTGGCGCTACCGGCGCACCAGCATTTAGAACTTCGGACAACGATATGGCACTGACAGGGGCTCATCCCATGCAACTTTTCAGGCGGTGGATTAACAGGGCGCTTGATCGTATTAGTGAGGGGTGATGATGAGGATGGAGTGAAGTGTTACCCATGTCTCCGGTATAAAGTGTTACCTATGTATCCGGTATGGACCTTTTGTGGTACCTGAGACATCGTTTACAGACTTTACCGGAGACATGGTTTACACAATTAGGTATTTGGGAGCATCCAAATGCCATGGAAAGAGTGTAAACCAATGGATGAACGCCTTAGATTTATCGCCCGGTTACTTGATGGCGAAAAGATGACGACCGTATGTAAAGAGTTTGGCATCTCACGGGTAACTGGCTACAAGATCTACAACCGCTACAAGGAGTGCGGCCTTGACGGTCTCAAGGACCGAAGTCGTCGCCCTTATCATCACGCCAATCGTTTACCCTTCCAGATTGAACGAACCATCCTGAAGATCAAACGTGATCATCCCAGTTGGGGTGCTCGAAAGATCAGGGACAAGTTGATCAAGGAATATCCGATGATCCCGCCTCCCGCCAAGAGCACGGTCCATGCTGTCCTGGATCGCCATAATCTAGTCACACGACAAAAGCGCCGTAGACATGGAAAGGCCCAGGGGACGCCACTTAGCCACGTTCAAACACCTAATGGACTTTGGTGTGCTGATTACAAAGGCGAGTTCTTACTCGGTAACAAGCAGTACTGTTATCCGTTAACTATCACAGATTACAGCTCACGGTATCTGCTCGCCTGTGAGAGCCTTTCTTCCACAAAGTCTGACTTTGCTTTCTCAGTGTTTGAACGAACCTTCAAGGAGCATGGGATCCCCGCTGCCATTCGAACTGACAATGGCGTACCGTTTGCCTCACCAAATGCATTCTTTGGCATGAGCAAGTTATCAGTCTGGTGGTTACGATTGGGGATACAAATTGAACGCATCAAACCAGGTCACCCAGAACAGAACGGTCGCCATGAACGCATGCACCTCACCTTAAAGAAGGAGGCAACCAAGCCTGCCTCTTACAATTTCCTGCAACAGCAAGAACGGTTCGATCACTTCGTCGAGGTTTACAACAACGAGCGACCACATCAAGCGCTTAACGGGCAATATCCTGGCGAGCTATATACACTTTCAGCGAAGCCCTATATGCCGCCTGAGGACCCTGAATACCCCTATCATGATCGGACCGTGCGCGTCACAAAATGCGGCAGAATTTGTATCGCTAAACGTAAAATCAATCTCAGCCAGGCCTTTGCATGCCAGTTGGTGGGCATCAGAGAGGTCGCGGACAAAATTTGGCTTGTCAGCTTCATGGATTATGATTTAGGATTTTTTGACGAGAGTGAAGGCCGGGTCGAACCGGCACAAAATCCGTTTCTACCGAAGAATCTGTAAACTATGTCTCCGGTACAAAACGTAAACTATGTGCCAGGGCACAACCCTTTGAAATTGGCGGAGAGGGAGGGATTCGAACCCTCGATGAGCTTTTAACCCATACTCCCTTAGCAGGGGAGCGCCTTCAGCCACTCGGCCACCTCTCCAACAAAACACATTTTCAGTAAATCAATTAACCTATTAAACCTCATTCAGCGAAAGGTAGCGCCTTTAGCCACTGCGAGCCGCGCAGGCCGGGGCGCGCAGCCGGCCACCTCTCCAATCAATCCCGTAATTACCTGGAATAATGGCGCGCCGAGCAGGAGTCGAACCTGCGACCTCCTGGTTCGTAGCCAGGCACTCTATCCAGCTGAGCTACCGGCGCGCAAAGAACGCGTATTATCAGGATGGGACCGTGGTCAGTCAACTTCGAATGTGCGTAATAATGCAGTTTGATGAAGACTCGTATCTAACCGCTTTCTCTTTGCCGGGAACCAAAGCTCCGAATGTCGAGTGATTGACTTCCCCGGATCAATATCCATCAAAGGTCACTTATACCCATGGGATTGGCTACCATTATTTTATTACAAATTCTTGCATTATCATTTCAATATTGTAATATTACGTTTTCTAAACGTTTTTCGTCAGAAGCGTAATATAAATGAAACCCGCAGCCCTGATACTCGATCTTCTGAGGACCTATTCAGATAAGGGTACGTCCGTTAAAACCATCATGTCGACAGGCAGGATGTTCGGCTTCAGTGAGAATCTGATCAGGGTGAATCTATCCCGACTCGTCACCAAGAATACCGTTGAGAATTTCAGGCGCGGCTATTACCGTCTTAGCCATGCGAGTGATCCTGTGAATGACTTTGTAGAGAGGTGGCGCCTGGGTGAGCAGAGACGAAAGACCTGGGTTGAATCCACCTGGAACTGCATTCATATCAATACTCCTCTCACGAGCAGGGGTGCGTGGGCTTTAACTAATAATGGATTCAGGGAAGTTGTTGATAATCTATGGATCAGACCGGACAACCTATCGCTTGAAGCAAAGGCGCTTAAACAACTTCTGCTCAGACTTGGTCTGCAGGATTCGGCTGTTATGATAAGTGGTGCGCGAGTCGACGAGACAATCTCTGATCTATGGTATGACAACTTCAATCTGAAAGATCTGGATCAGACCTATACAAAGATGATTCAAAAACTGAATCGAAGTCTGACAGGGCTTCGAAACCTCCCCATCGAGGCTGCAAAGAAGGAGAGTTTCAACCTTGGGGGCTCAGCCATTTCGCTGCTTGTCAAGGACCCACTGATACCAGAGCAATATTACCCTGCTGACAACAGGATAAACCTCTGGCAAACC
>CAZJRI010000015.1:45014-48016 GCA_964548025.1 uncultured Pseudomonadales bacterium | reverse complement strand
ATGACGAGCAGGGTCGCAACGTATGGGCCAGCAAGCCTGCTGAATTACCAGATGCCATACCAACATCCCGCCTTGCTGCGGTCAATCTACAGGTATAGAGAGAATACGAAAATGAATATAAAGGAGATTCTAACGGAAGAGGAAATCGCAAGTATTACCAGCAAGGACGATTTTGCGGCAGCAAGGATCATTTTGTTTGACTGGTTTGTCATCATCTCAACATTTGTGGTCGTAGGCACTTACACCAACCCGCTGACAATCGTGCTGGGGATATTTGTCCTGGGCGCACGACAACTGGGTTTCGGCGTAGTAGTGCACGAAACAGGTCATCGGACATTGTTTAAATCACCTGCCTGGAACGATTTTGTTGGCAACTGGCTCGCCGGGTACTGGGTTTTTTCGAATACAACGGTCTATATGAAGGGCCATATCAAACATCATCAGAAAGCCGGTACCGAAGAAGACCCGGATCTGAAAAATTACCAGAGCTACCCGGTTGATCGGGCAAGTCTTAAACGTAAATTTATCCGCGATCTCACCGGTCAGGTAGGTTATCGTCGAATACGATCCATCGTTCGGGCTTTTTCAAGATTGAATCAGCTAGACGACGTTACACGGCAATATCTGATAAGAAGTCTTGCTGTGAACTTAGCGATGTTGGTTATTCTGACTCTTTTCGGCGCACCCTGGTTGTATCTGATCTGGATTGCGGCATTCGTCACCAGCCATATGCTGGTGGTGCGCATTCGTCAGATCGGTGAGCATGCTGCAGTTCCGGATTTATTCGATCTTGATCCAAGAATGAACACCAGAACGGTTTATGTCGGCTGGCTGCAACGATTCTTCATTGCACCTCACCAGATTAATTATCACCTTGAACATCACATACTCGCCTCTGTACCGATCTATCGGCTTGAGAAGATGCACAAACTGTTATTGAAAAGTGGCTACTACGAGGATATGGAATTTGAGGATGGGTATTTCAATGTCTTGAAGAACGTGTCGTTCGCCTGACCAAAAAGTATCAACAATAAAAAAGGGATCAATGATCCCTTTTTTTTGTGACCTGATCACAATCTAATTGTCAGTGCCGTTCTTCTGCTGCTCTTCGGCCTGAATTCGTTGATAAATCTCTTCACGATGGACGGCAATTTCTTTCGGAGCATTCACACCAATACGAATCTGGTTACCCTTGACGCCGAGGACAGTGACAGTCACATCGTCACCGATCATCAGGGTCTCTCCGACTCTTCGAGTCAATATCAGCATTACAATCTCCCTTTAAATTCTCTATCTCACTCCATGTTGAGCAATCTTCAGCTCATTTTCGTGTGAAGCGCGATGTACTAGTAATAAGTATTGTCGCTCAGCCTAAAAAATCAAAAGGCTACTTAGCACGAATCTTAATAACGCCAAGTCAAAACAGCCAAAGCTCGTTGCTTCAATGCCGGGTGTCAAAACTAATGTTTATCCTACTCGGTTTTGCAGTCAATTGTCTGTCACTTTACCAACCGGTACTCAAACTGCGACTATCTGCGCAGGAATCCCTTTTTTCTCCCTTTTTTAGACAGATTTTTCTGATTCCAGTTCAAAAGCCGAATGTAGCGCCCGAACTGCTAATTCGAGATATCTTTCCGCAAAGACGACCGAAATCTTGATCTCCGATGTTGAGATCATTTGAATATTGATGGCTTCTTCAGCCAGGACCTCAAACATCCTGCTGGCCACGCCCGCATGAGATCTCATGCCAACGCCAACAAGTGACAACTTCGCTATTTTATTGTCACCCGATACTTCCCTTGCATCAATATCCTCTGCGACTTTCTCAAGAATCTGCATCGCCTGATCGTAATCATCCCGACCGACCGTGAAAGTGAAGTCGGTACTTTGATCTGCGGCCACATTCTGCACGATCATATCTACTTCTATATTCGATTCACTCACTGGCCCGAGTATTCTCCATGCAATACCGGGTATATCCTTGACTCCCAGGACCGTTATCTTGGCTTCGTCACGAGTAAATGCAATGCCTGAAATAATGGGTTGTTCCATATCTTGTTCACTCTCGCTGGTTATCAGTGTTCCTTCAGTCTCCTTGAAGGAGGAAAGAACCCGAATCGGTAATTGGTACTTACTGGCAAATTCAACAGCCCTTGTATGAAGGACCCGCGAGCCAAGGCTCGCCAATTCCAGCATCTCTTCGAATGTTACCGTGGTCAGACACCTCGCACCCTCTACAACTCTGGGATCAGTAGTATAAACGCCGTCAACATCTGTAAATATCTGGCATTCCTTTGCTTCCAGGACAGCGGCCAGCGCGACTGCCGTCGTATCCGACCCGCCTCGCCCAAGGGTTGTGATTTCATGACTATCATTGACACCCTGAAATCCAGCTACCACTGCCACACAACCCGCATCAATGTCTGCCTGCAACCGCTCAACATCAATATCCAGGATTCGAGCTTTGGTATGCACCGAGTCGGTTAATATTTTGATTTGCCCACCTGTATAGGATTTAGCAGGACAACCCATGTTCACCAGGGTCATTGCGAGCAGCGCGGTTGTCACCTGCTCACCGGTCGAAAGCAATACATCGACTTCCCTGTGAGTTGCCTCCGATACGCCGACCTGACGTGCCAGTTCATCCAGGCGGTCTGTTTCCTTGCCCATGGCAGAAACGACCACGACAACACCATGGCCCTGGGTGCGTGCTTTCAGCACCTTTTTGGCAACATTCTCGATATGTTCAATCGTCGCAACTGAAGTACCACCAAATTTCTGCACTACTACAGACATGATTCGTCTCTTAAATGTCCAAATTTCAAACGGTGCGTATTAAACAGGAAAGGCTGATCGATTTAAACCCGTGTTTTCGGTATTAATACTTAAAAATAACTGCACTAAATCAGCGCTTTCAGATATTCCTCAACAGAGGCTAAAGCCCCGGACAATCCGTCTGGCTGACTACCTCCAGCCCTCGCCATATCCGGCCTCCCTCCGCC
>CAZJRI010000015.1:0-45004 GCA_964548025.1 uncultured Pseudomonadales bacterium | reverse complement strand
GGGATGCAACGTGATTGACCAGTTCACCCGCATTAACTTTTGCAGTTATATCTTTGGTAACCCCGGCGATCAGCGCAACCTTGCCATCTTTGATCGTGGCCAATACGACAACACCTGAGCCTAACTTGTTCTTCACCCTGTCCATCGCATCTGGCAAACTTTTTGGGTCCCCGCCATCGAGATTATGAACCACAACTTTTACGCCGTTAATCTCGATAGCCGAGTCGGCCAGATCACGACCACCGCCACTGGCGAGTTTCATATTCAGGGCCGAGACTTCTTTCTCCAGCTTCTTGTTTTGCGCCACCAGATTTTTCAACCGGTCGAGGAAGTTAGATCTGTCTGCCTTGATTAGCTCAGCCGATTCCTGCAGTGATGCATCCAGCGATTCAACATTCTCGACTGCTTTTGCGCCTGTGACGGCTTCAATTCGTCGCACGCCAGAGGCAATACCCGTCTCAGTTATTATTCTGAAGAGTCCAATATCACCTGTCCGTTCTGCATGGGTACCACCGCATAACTCAATCGAGAAGCCGCCACCCATGGTCAGCACCCGAACCTTCTCAGAGTATTTTTCGCCAAAGAGCGCCATCGCGCCTTTGTTCTTTGCCTCTTCAATACCCAGAATTTCAGTCGTAATCTCCGAGTTTGCCCGAATCTGCTCGTTGACAATCCTCTCAATAATTCTAAGTTCGTCCTTTGTCACAGGGTCAAAATGGGAAAAATCAAACCTCAGCCTCTCTGAGTCCACGAGTGACCCTCTCTGCTGAACGTGATTTCCCAGTATTTGGCGCAGAGCGGCGTGCATCAGGTGAGTTGCCGAGTGATTTAATCGCGTCCTGTCACGTAGCACCGCATCTACTTCTGTATCAAGCGTTGTGCCAATTGAAAGCTCACCTTCCGTAAGCACACCTTTATGCAGGAATGCATCTCCACCTTTTACGGTGTCCAGCACATCAAAGGTGACACCATTTGAATAAAGTTTGCCGGTATCTCCTGCCTGACCACCGGATTCTGCGTAAAAAGGCGTGCTATCAAGTACAACAACGGCTTCGTCCCCTTCCTGCACGCTGTCGGCTCTATCCTCATCTTTAAAGAGTGCAACTACCCTGGCTTTACCGGTAGCAGACTCATAACCGGTGAAGTCTGTCTTCTCCCCGGTTTGGAAGGTGTCCGCATCCACCGTACCGAATTTACTCGCGGCTCGTGCTCGTTCACGTTGAGCCTGCATCTCCACCTCATATCCTTCGAGATCAATGGACAAGCCTTTTTCACGGGCAATATCGTTGGTTAAATCAGTCGGAAAGCCGAAGGTGTCGTACAATCTGAAGACAATATCACCCGGTATAATGTCGCCCTCAAGATCCTTGACTGCATCTGACAGTATTCTCATACCCTGATCCAGGGTTAGTTCAAATTGTTGTTCTTCTTTCAATAGTATTTTTTCAATCTGGTCCTGGGTGTCTACCAGGAGCGGATAGGCTTCACCCATCTCTTCCACAAGAACACCTATCATTTTGTGGAAAAACGGCCCACTGGACTGGAGCTTGTGACCATGGCGAAGCGCCCTTCGGATAATTCGACGCATTACATAACCGCGTCCTTCATTCGAAGGCAATACGCCGTCTGCGATAAGAAACGCCGCTGATCGAACGTGATCAGCGATCACCTTTAGAGAATCGTTGGACAGGTCACTGCAATCTAATAGTTCACCTGCCCGCTTGATCAATGCCTGAAAGAGGTCAATGTCGTAGTTGTTGTGAACGCCTTGCAAGACAGCCGCCAGTCTTTCAAATCCCATTCCTGTATCGACACACGGCTTGGGCAGTGGTGTCAAAGTACCATCGGCAGATCGATCAAATTGTGTGAAAACGAGATTCCAGATTTCAATATACCGATCGAGTTCACCATCGGCAGACCCGGGTGGACCACCAGCTACATCTTCGCCGTGATCGTAGAATATCTCTGATGAAGGGCCGCAGGGTCCGGTATCGCCCATCGTCCAGAAATTATCATCGTCTCCCAGGCGGGTTATCCGGTTCTTATCAAATCCAATCTCGTTGACCCAGATGTCTTCAGCCTCATCATCATCTGTATGTACGGTGACCCACAGCCTTTCTGGTGGCAGCTTTACAACGTCTGTTAAGAATTCCCATGCAAAGGCAATCGCATCGTGCTTGAAGTAGTCACCGAAACTAAAATTCCCGAGCATCTCAAAAAAAGTATGATGCCTGGCGGTATATCCCACATTGTCCAGATCGTTATGTTTGCCGCCTGCACGAACACAGCGCTGGCAACTCACTGCTCGCGTATAGCCACGATTTTCTCGAAACGCTAGGGCTTCCTTGAACTGCACCATTCCCGCATTAGTGAACAGAAGCGTCGGATCGTTATCGGGCACCAATGAGGCGCTCTCAACGATTGTATGACCCTTGCTGGCAAAGAAATCCAGATATGCCTGACGCAGTTCACGACTATCCATTAATAAAGCTACTTTGATTGGTTTGCGGGGGGCTAAAGATACAGAAAAACAAGGGAATTCTAAAGCTGAGCCACACCTATTTTTATGGGTAAATTTAGCCCTGAATGTCACGAATAGGTGAAATCAATAACGAATTGCACTAATTTTGATCGTTGTGACCAGTTCAATTGCCGCACGGGTCTGAATCCGCATGACTCGTTTTTCTACCGGACAGGACCATTCGGGTTCCGTGCGGGTTCGCACCAGCTACTAAACGAGGGTATTAATGTGATCGAAAGTAAAACCTCTTTGCTGCAGGAACCTGTTTCGCCTGGCTCTGCTTTTCAAATCGAGTGATTCATCTCCGAATCGCTTGCTGGCAACATCCTTAATGGCACTGAACCAGTCAATACCACAATTTTCAATCGTCAGACTTATGGTTGATTCGTCCAACCCTTTATTTCTCAGTTCGGCCTTAATCTTAACCGGCCCTTGCCCGCGATTCGCCCTTGCTCGAATGAAAGCTTCTGCCATTCTGGTATCACTTTGCAATCCTTCTGACTGCAGGCGGGCTATCTCCTCGGCGATCGTTTCTTCAAGTTCAAATTCTCCATGTTCAAAGGCGTCTTTGACCTTTGAGAATCTCAGCAACAATTTGTTATGGAGTTCTCTATTACCATGCTCCCGTCGCGCCAACAGATCCATTGCGGCGCGGCGGATATCGTTCTTTTTAATCTGTTGCATGATCGTGCACCAACTTCAGATTCAGGAACCTGAAATTGGCGTCACATTATCTTCTACATTCTCATCTTCATCCGTCGAATCACCGAGCAATTTGGCCCTGACGGCCTGTTCAATCTCAGCAGCCACAGCCGGGTTTTCTGACAGATAGTCGCATGCATTTTTCTTGCCCTGGCCAATGCGATCAGTTTTGTAGCTGTACCAGGCACCAGCCTTGTTAACCAGACCGAGCTGAACACCCAGATCGATCACTTCACCCAGGCGATAAATACCTGTGCCATACATAATCTGAAATTCCGTCTGTTTAAACGGTGGCGAAACCTTATTCTTAATAACCTTAACTCTGGTTTCATTGCCGACAATTTCATCGCCATCTTTGATGGACCCGATGCGCCTTATATCCAGGCGAACCGACGAATAGAATTTAAGCGCATTACCGCCCGTAGTTGTTTCAGGGCTGCCGAACATGACGCCGATCTTCATGCGAATCTGATTAATGAAAATGACAAGGGTATTGGACTGCTTGATATTACCTGCCATTTTTCGCAATGCCTGGCTCATGAGTCTTGCCTGAAGGCCGACGTGATGATCACCCATCTCTCCTTCAATTTCAGCTTTAGGTGTCAGCGCCGCGACTGAATCAACTATGACGACATCAACAGCACCAGATCGAACAATGTTGTCGCAGATTTCGAGTGCCTGTTCTCCCGTATCTGGCTGAGACACAAGAAGATCATCGATATTTACACCCAGGTTCTTCGCATAGAGGGGATCGAGCGCATGCTCTGCATCGATAAATACACAGGTACCGCCTACTTTCTGTGCTTCTGCAATGACCTGCAGGGTCAGGGTTGTTTTACCAGATGATTCAGGACCATAGATCTCAACGATTCTTCCCTTCGGCAAGCCGCCTATACCAAGTGCGACATCCAATCCCAGTGATCCGGTAGAAATAGAAGGGATTTTCTCCTGGGGTGAATCCCCGAGCCGCATCATTGTACCCTTGCCAAATTGCCGTTCTATCTGTGACAGCGCCGCAGACAGTGCCTTGGCTTTCTGGGGGTCGTCTTTGTTGGTAACATTTGAAGTATCGTCTGATTCGAATTCTGCCATGCTGGTTTTTCCTATTGGTTTTCGATTTCTGTTACTAATCGCCTAATGTTGTGATTGGTATAGCTGTTAATTATGTAGCTGTTATTTATGTAGCTATGTATGTTGCTGCTATGTATGTAGCTATTAAGGTAATTCTTGGTTTTGTTAACCTTTCGATGCCTGACCGGTTCTGATTCCCACCTATCATCATCAATCTGGTTTATCTGCCTGGCACACCTGAATAGCTTGTCCCGGTTTACGCAAAAGTCGGTGTTATTTTATACTGTATATTTAACCAGTATCAACATTTATTTTGTTTTGCCACGCCTAACTTCTCCATTCCTCTCCTCATCACTTCAAGTTATGCCTTCAATTTCTCTTGAAAAAACCTTAACTGCTGGTTCCGGGCGGGAACCAACTATGCCATTCCACGCGCAGCCTGATTCACGTAATATGGCTCTATCGTGCTGATCACAATTTTAATAATCACAATCTCAATAACCTCAGTCGCCGTCAGTCTTGTCTAAGCCAAACAAATCATCTCTGTCCAGTCACACGCCCATGATGCAGCAATATCTGGGCATCAAGTCTCAGCATGCCGATGAGCTGCTGTTCTATCGAATGGGTGATTTCTATGAACTGTTCTTTGACGATGCCAAGAAGGCGGCTGATCTTCTGGACATCACGCTCACAGCCAGAGGTTCGTCTGCAGGTCAGCCAATTCCCATGTGTGGTGTACCTTTTCATTCTGCAGATGGTTATCTCGCAAAACTGGTAAAAGCGGGCGTGTCCGTGGCCATCTGTGAGCAAATAGGCGACCCTGCTGAATCCAAAGGTCCTGTTGAGCGGAAAGTGATCCGTATCATCACCCCCGGGACACTGACAGATGAATCTCTTCTCGAGTCCAATCAGGACAATCTGATCGTTGCTGCCTTCCTTCTTGAGAGCAGGTACGGTATCGCCTCTCTTGATCTTACAAGTGGCAGGTTTGAAGTTCTTGAAGTCCATGATGAAGATTCGCTGCTCGCTGAGATTTTCAGGCTCAATCCAGCGGAGCTTATCATCGCCGACGAGATCAGCTATCCGCCGGATATTACAGCAAGGGTAGGTATCAGACGCAGGCCGTTGTGGGACTTTGACTATGACCAGGCCGTAAATGTCCTTACCAGCCAATTCGGTACCAGGGATCTTTCATCATTTGAATGCGGCGACCAGTTCGCTGCTGTGTCTGCAGCAGGTTGTCTATTAACCTATGTACAAGAGACACAGCTTACAGCGCTACCTCATATCCACTCCATAGCCACCCTTAATCGGGACGATGCGGTTTCAATTGATGCTGCCTCAAGGCGCAACCTGGAACTGGATACCAATATTGCAGGTTCAAAAGAAAATACGCTCTTCTCTGTGCTGGACAGGACATCAACAGCAATGGGTAGCCGTTTACTTAATCGGTGGATAAACCGCCCGATAACTGATCGGCTGATACTGAACCAGCGCCTCGACGCGGTAGAATATCTGGCCAACCAGTACCAGTTTGAAAGCCTTAAGGATCTGCTAAAACAGATAGGTGACATTGAACGAATCCTAGCTCGTATCGCACTGCGCTCAGCCAGACCAAGAGATCTCGAAAGATTAAAAAATGCCCTTCAGACCCTGCCGGAGCTTGGGGGTCTGCTACAGGACATGCCGACTGATCTGATCGGGCAACTGCGATCAGATTGCAAACCCTATCCCGAACTTTCACAGACTCTTCAGCGTGCTATTAACGAAAATCCACCTGTCGTGATTCGGGAAGGGGGTGTCATTGCCCCTGGATTTGATGCCGAACTGGATGACCTGAGAGGCATCAGTGAGAATGCGGCAGAGTATCTTATTAAACTCGAGATCGAGGAAAAAGAAGTTACCGGTCTGTCCAGTCTCAAGGTCGGCTACAACCGGGTTCACGGGTATTATATTGAGATCTCCCGGAGTCAGTCGGAACAGGCGCCTGATCGATATGTCAGGCGACAAACCCTGAAAAACGCAGAGCGATTTATCACACCAGAATTAAAGGAATTTGAGGATAAGGCGCTTAGCAGCAAGAGTCGCGCACTGGCAAGAGAAAAACAGCTTTATGAAGAACTGATGGATCTTCTGGTAGATCATCTCGAAGATCTTCAGAGGACCTCGGCAGCCATTGCGAATCTGGACGTCATCTGCAATCTCGCCGAACGCGCTCTAACACTTATGCTATGCCGCCCGGTTCTGACAGAGACACCCGAAATAAGAATTGAAGCAGGCAGACACCTCGTTGTCGAGGCTGTATTGGACACACCTTTTGTGGCCAATGACCTTCATTTGCACAGTCAGCGAAGGTTACTGGTTATCACCGGTCCAAATATGGGCGGCAAGTCTACCTACATGAGACAAACCGCGCTTATCACGCTGATGGCCCATATTGGTAGTTTCGTACCGGCAAAGTCAGCCAGTATCGGTCCTGTTGACAGGATTTTTACACGCATAGGTTCATCAGATGATCTCGCCAGTGGTCGATCCACATTTATGGTTGAGATGACAGAAACTGCCATGATATTGAACCACGCTACCGAAAAGTCACTGGTTCTGCTGGATGAGATCGGCAGAGGTACGTCCACCTTCGACGGTTTGTCTCTTGCCTGGGCATCCGCGGCCTATATCGCTGAAAAATCAAAAGCGCTAACCCTCTTTGCAACTCATTATTTTGAATTAACGAGTCTGCAGGATACGCTTCCGGCTACTGCCAATGTCCACCTTTCGGCGAGAGAACATAAAGAATCAATCATATTTATGTATTCGGTCAACGAGGGTCCGGCAAGCCAAAGCTACGGCCTGCAGGTGGCAAAGTTGGCAGGTGTACCCAGGCCAGTTATTGACAGCGCCCGATCAAAACTTCAGCAACTGGAGGAAAATGAGGTGCGCAGCACTCCCAGGCAGTCCGATCTGTTTGTCTCTAAAACCACATCGACACCTGCGGTCGTTGAAAAGCTCAGGGATCTGGTTGTCGATGAATTGTCGCCACGTCAGGCTCTTGAGCTACTTTATGAATTGAAGCAGAACGCTGAAAATGATGATTAAATCAGGTGACTTGCATCAGGTTGTTCGGGACCAAAAAGCTGATAGAATGCCTCTTTATTTTTTGTCTCCCATTTATAAGGAACTTTTACATGACATTTGTGGTTAGTGACGGTTGCATCAAATGCAAACATACGGATTGTGTCGAAGTCTGCCCTGTTGATTGCTTTTACGAAGGAGCTAATTTTCTGGTGATAAATCCAGATGAATGTATCGATTGCGCGCTGTGCGAGCCGGAGTGTCCGGTAGATGCGATTTTCTCAGAAGATGAACTACCAGATGATGAGCAGGCATTCCTCGCGTTAAACGCTGAACTGGCAGAGTCCTGGCCAAATATCACCGAGAAAAAAGATCCATTACCTGATGCAGAGGACTGGGCAGAAGTTAAAGGAAAGCTGGAACACCTCGAAAGGTAATCTCTGGTTCGGAAAGACAAAAAAAAACAGGAAGCGACCGGCGAATCGCTTCCTGTTTCGTATTTCCCTATGTTGCATCCTTGCTTATTCTCGCCCTTGTCTTTCCCCTTGGTTCATTAAAAGTGGTCAGTGGACGAGGTCTTTCCCTACCCCTTCAACATCCTGTGAAGGGAATCGTATTCTACCATTCAGACCTCGAAAGTCATGTCAGGGTCTTTCTTGACTATTTGTTATTGGACCAATTATAACCTTTATAATCAATGAGTTACGCATAACCTTCAACGTAACTATGGCAAATGTCTTACAAACAATAGAGACATGTCTTACAAAATATTTCTATTGAAATATCGCATCTGCAGACAAACCCTGTTTTTCCATGGTATCCCGAAGCCGTTTTAGCGCTTCAACCTGGATCTGTCGTACTCTCTCACGAGTGAGGCCAATTTCACGGCCGACTTCCTCGAGGGTGCTGATCTCGTATCCTCTGAGCCCAAACCGCCTGGAAATAACTTCTCTCTGCTTTTCGGAAAGTTCAGAGAGCCAGTGTTCAATATTGGAGCGCAGATCCGAATCCTGAAGCTGTTCAGCAGGATTCGCCTGTTTAACATCAGCGACAGTATCCAGAATAGATCGATCTGAATCCGGGCCCAGGGGCGTATCGACAGAGGTAACCCGTTCATTTAGCTTCATCATCCGCTCGACGTCTTCAACTGGTTTATCCAGCAGATCGGCTATTTCTTCATGCGTAGGTTCATGATCCAGCTTCTGTGACAATTCCCTCGCCGCTCTCAGATATACATTCAACTCTTTAACAACGTGAATGGGTAATCTGATCGTCCTGGTTTGATTCATAATGGCTCTTTCTATCGTCTGCCGAATCCACCAGGTTGCATAGGTGGAAAACCTGAATCCGCGTTCCGGATCAAATTTCTCAACAGCGCGAATCAATCCGAGATTGCCTTCTTCTATCAGATCAAGCAAAGACAAGCCCCGATTAAGATATCTTCTCGATATTTTGACCACCAGGCGAAGATTGCTCTCGATCATCCGCTTTCGACCAGATGCTACTCCACGCAGCGCCTGTCTCGCGTAATAAACTTCTTCTTCCGGGGTAAGTAAGGGTGAAAACCCTATTTCATTCAGATAAAGCTGGGTTGCATCGAGATCTTTCTGAGTTCTCGCAACCGGTTGCTTCTTTTTAGACTTTGATTGCACACCAGATTGGTCTGCATTCATTAATTCATCTGATTGATCCATATTCACGATGGAAATTGAATCTTCAGACAGCGACAAATTTTCCGTAAGTACTACCATTGCATTGGTCCCGTGTAATGTTGTTCCATTCAACCGGCAAGAATCGGTTTCTACCTCCCACTCAATCCAGAGCCAGGTTGATTCGCCATTTCGTCACGGTCTGATAATCGTCGATTAGACAACTATCTGGTTGTGACTTTTGTCAGAGCGCTCCACCTCTATTGGGCAAATAGTTCAATGGATCCTCTGGCTTGCCGTCTTTCCGAATCTCAAAATGCAACATTTCCTGATTCGGACCACTAGAACCTATTTCGGCAACAACTTGTCCGCCTTTAACTTTATCTCCTTCTTTTACAAGAATTGTTCTATTGTGTCCGTATGCACTGAGAAAATGATTGTCGTGTTTTACAATAACCAGCTTCCCGTACCCCCTTAGTCCTCCACCTGCATAAACCACTGTACCGGCCGCTGCAGAGGTGACAGATTCCCCTAATTTGCCTCGGATATCAACGCCCTTATTCACATTTCCGGTCAACGCAAATCGTTTAACCACCTTCCCTGTCGCAGGCCATTGCCACTTAATTTTCTGCGCTTGACTTTTCACAGGGAGTGGTTTGGATTTTTTAGTTTTCTGTTTCGCGACGGTTTTTTGGCGCGACTTCTGCGCTTTTGGCTTGCTTCCGCGAACGACGAGTTTTTGATTTTCAAAAATGACATACGGCGGATCAATATCGTTAGCTGCAGCAATTTGCCTGTAATCCAGCCCATATCTGAAAGCAATTGAGTATAAAGTCTCGCCGCGACTGACAATATGATACTTGGATTTACCCTGTTGCCTTTCTCCGGCACTAAAAACAGGTACATAAAAACTGCCTGTCTGACATCCGCTAATCATCGACAGAACCAGCAATAATCCAAAAATTTGACTTTTTACGCGCATTTCACCTGATCAGAGTTCATTTATTGTTCTAAACCTGTCCCCATTTGTTATTTTATTTTGGCATCGCAAGCAATATTTTGTTGTATAAATGATCTAAGGTTCATAGCCTAATAACGACCGTTCAGTTTGGAATTGACTTATTCGAATAGGGCAGTCCCAACCGGGCGAGGATATTTAAACCTACAACGCCTATACCGCCAAGTATCAATCCAATTCCAGCCATCAAGAAATCCGCTTCGTTACCAGTCAGGCCCGGATAGGCAAAGGGTGAGACAGGTTCCTGAACGAGGGGGACCTGTGAGCCATCTGATTTAATCTGGTAACTGACAATATGTTGCCAGGGCCAGATTTTAGTCAGCGAACCCAGCATAAACCCTGTCAGAGCTGCCAGGGTTTCGTTTCTGAATTCCCTGAACAGGCTGGCCACCAGACGTGAGAACGAAACAATACCAATGGCACATCCAGCGCCCAGAACGAGTAGAACTACCACATCCATGCTGCGGATAGCTTCGAGAACGACCCGATACAGCCCCAGGATCAGCAGAATGAAACTACCTGACAGCCCCGGCAATATCCAGGCACACACGGCAATAGCTCCCCCGAGGAAAATATAGATGAGGGAAGGTTCAAGCTCGATGGGTACGAGGTTCGATACGGTGAAGCCAAATGCGCCACCGGCAACAATAATGAAGCCAATATCCCACCCAAAACGGGAGATTTGCCTGACAACCAGCCAGATTGATCCAGCTACCAGTCCGAAGAAAAAGGACCATATGAGGACAGCCTCGTGATCAAGGAGATAGGACAGACCACTGGCAAATAGTACGATTGAGATAGCCATCCCGCTCAGAAGCGAGACAAGGAAATTGCCATCGACATCAATCCAGGTCTGTCTGAGCCCCTTGTTCTTGAGATCACCAAGCAACATGGGCGTAAATTTCTGAATGGCGTTAACCAGCCGTTCATAGATGCCTGTAACAAAAGCAATCGTGCCGCCTGAAACACCCGGCACCACTTCCGCTGCTCCCATGAGCATCCCGATTATGACTAGACGACCTACTTGCTTCATGAAGATATTGATCCCGCGTCAGACTTATGATCCTAGCTCTTTCCGCTTAAAAGAGGCACAAATCTCACGTCCTCCAGAATTTCTGTTTCAAAACTCTCACTGGTCCGCGTGATCAGTTTTAGCTGCTGACGCTGATCTCCAACAGGAATTACCAATCGCCCACCTACTGCCAGTTGGGATAACAATTCATCCGGTACGTGATTCGGTGAAGCAGTGACAATGATGCCGTCAAAAGGTGCCCTTTCCGCCCAGCCAATGTTGCCGTCATCATATTTGAACTGTACGTTCTTTATATTGAGGAGTTTCAGCGTTTCCCTGGCGCGATCCAGCAAACCCTGAATACGTTCCACAGAATAAACCTTATCGGCAAACCTGGATAGAATCGCTGTTTGATAGCCCGACCCGGTGCCAATTTCCAAAACGCGCTTCAGCCGACCACCATCGAGCAAACTCTCGGTCATCAAAGCCACAATATAAGGTTGCGATATGGTCTGATTGAATCCGATGGGTAACGCCGTATCCTCGTATGCCCTGTGAGCAAGCGCTTCATCGATAAATACATGACGTGGTGTTGACCCGATTGCATCCAGTACCCGCTCATCTGCGATCCCCTGCGCCCTTAGTCTTGCGACCAGTCTGCTGCGAGTTCTTTGCGATGTCATGCCAACACCATTCAGATCTGTTTGCCTAGTCAAAGCCGGGTTCCTTATAGTCAATTAACTCTCGCAAGAGGCTGGTGGCATAGGCACCATTCGGCAGGGTAAAAGATACATCAAGACTGTCTTCGTGTAATTCCCAGTTCAAATCCCCGGGTATGACCATCAATTCTCGTTGGGCGGCGCGTATACCGAGGTTGATTAATCCCTCACACCAATTGTCGCGATCGATATCGTCATCATATAAGTCGAATTCCAGATCGGGAATCTCAATATCACGATGGGGAGAGCGACCAAATAACCATGCAAATTCGCGATCACAAAGTTCACCCCGATTCAGCCAGGCAGACAATTCCCGGTTAAACAAATAGGATCTGGCCGCAGAAATAACCATATCTCTTCGCTTGCGGCTCAACTTTTTCCCTTTGAATAACAGATCAGCCTGTACCAGATTGAATGAATCATGGCCAAAGCGCTGAGGTCCGAAGTAGTTAGGAAATCCAACTTCTGAAATACCTGCAAGCCGTTTCTCAAATATCGGTCTGTCTACCGCGAGCACCAGATCACGGATTCGCAGGCTGAAGAAATTACCCGCATGGGCACCCCTTCGCAATTTCCTCTCGTGTCTTACTGCCTGCAGCAGTTCGACACCCTCTATCTTCAAGTTCTTCCAGTCAGGTTCAACCTTGCCGGGCAGCCAGCAACTGAACCATTGCTCCGTGGTGGCATGCCGATCCTTCTTGCCCGCATAACCCACGTCGAAGTGTCTCAGATTCAGGAAATCGGCTAAACGTTCAGCAACCCATCCCGTATTGGCTCCTACCTTTCTTACCTGAAGATAAACATGTTCCCCGGTCCCCGAAGGATCGAATCCCAGAATCTCCTTCACCATGAAGTCGGCGCAGTTCTGCCTGATTACACCGCTGCCAAGAACTGAACCATGAACTCGATCGAAGGTAGTATGGTACGGATCATTCACTTAGAAGCACCACTGCTTGCGCTGCAAGTCCTTCCTGTCTGCCGATGAATCCCATTTTTTCAGTCGTCGTTGCCTTGATACTGATCCGGGATACCTCGACGGCCAGATCCAGAGCGATCGATTTACGCATGAGATCTATATAATCGGCAATTCTGGGAGCTTCTGCGATTAAAGTAATATCCGCATTTACCAGCTCGTAATTCATCGCGGCTATCTTGGACATGGTCGCCTTTAATAACTCACGGCTGTTCATATTGTGGTATTGGGGATCGGTATCGGGGAAGTGCAGGCCGATATCACCCAGTGCAAGTGCACCCAACAACGCATCGCATAATGCATGAAGCACAACATCGCCATCGGAATGGGCCAGCACATTTCGATGATAAGGGACCTTTGTACCACCCAAGGAAATAGATTCAACAGCCTCATTCCCGAATCGGTGGGCATCAAAACCCGTACCTACCCTCATCTCAGATACCAGACTGTTGCAGGTACATACCAGCCAGGATCAGATCTTCTCTGGTTGTAATTTTAATATTGTCTTTTCTGCCTTTTACCATGATCGGATTGTAGCCAAGGTGCTCAACAGCCGAGGCTTCATCGGTAATCTCTGAACCCTGTTTGATTGCTCTGAAAAGGGCATCGCACAGCAACCCGTATCTGAACATCTGCGGAGTCTGGGCAAGCCAGTAATTTCCCCTCGGGATGGTACTTGTCACCGAGTAACCGGCATCGGTCTTCTTTAACGTGTCGACAACGGGGATACCCAGCAGACCACCAATTTCAGACAGTTTGAGTTCATCGTAGAGGTGCCGGACCTCTTTCGATCTTATGCAGGGCCGCACACCATCATGCACCATGACCCAGTCATCAGCGCTTGCCTCAATTGCTTTCAGGCCATTTAAAACTGATTCAGCCCTGGTAGCCCCACCTGGTACGACATGGCACTTTTCGGTTACAGCAATTTGTTGCCAGGCCGTATCTTCTTTAGCCACAACCAGCACTATCTTCCTTGGGTTCAGTTCAAGCAAAGTCTCGATGGTATGTTGTAAAATGGGTTTACCGGCGAGGACGAGGTATTGCTTGCTGGTCTGCTCTCCCATTCTAGTACCTTTGCCCGCCGCAGGAACAACAATGTCAAGATTGCCTATGCGATCAGACTGAGTGGAAGAATTCATTGATCAGGGATTTTCCTGCTCGACAATCAGGAAAAAAGTTTCGCCTTCCTTGATCAGGCCAAGTTCGCTGCGAGCTTTTTCTTCAATGGAATGATTGTCGCTTTTCAGGTCGCGAATTTCAGCTCGTAGAACCTCGTTGCGCTGTTCTTTCGCCCTGTTGGCAACTTCTGCACGCTCTACTTTTGTCTGAAGTCCGCTTACGTGAGCGAAACTGCCTTCTCCAATCCAAAGTCGAGTCTGCAATCCAAGGAGCATCAACACCAGAAAGGCTATAACACCCCTTCGAATCGTCATGACTGTGATCTGAACTCGGCCAGGCCTTTGAACAAGGCGTGTGATTTGTCCTCTATCCTGAGTAGGCGATTGTATTTAGCGACCCTGTCAGAACGGGAAAGTGACCCGGTTTTTATCTGGCCCGCCGCTGTCGCCACTGCAAGATCCGCGATCAATGTGTCTTCAGTCTCGCCGGAACGATGGGAAATAACTGCAGAATAGCCAGCATTCTTCGCCATCTGAATCGCCTCTAACGTTTCTGTTAAGGTGCCAATCTGGTTTAATTTGATCAGAATCGAATTGGCAACCTTTTCGTCAATCCCTTTTTTCAGAATCTTTGTATTCGTCACGAATAGATCATCACCGACCAGTTGTACGTCATCGCCAATCGCCCGGGTTAAGATCCCCCAACCTTCCCAATCACTCTCATCCATACCGTCTTCAACTGAAATAATAGGGTAACGCCTGGTGAGATCAGCAAGATACTCTGCAAATTCTTCAGAATTAAAACGCCTGTCCTCGCTTGTCAGATTGTACTGCCCGTCGTTATAGAATTCAGATGCCGCGCAATCCAGGCCCAGATATACATCTTCTCCAGCGACATAACCCGCCTTGTCAATCGATTCCATGATGACTTCAAGCGCTGATTCGTTGCTAGGCAGATCAGGCGCAAAACCTCCTTCATCACCCACTGTGGTATTCAGTCCCCGGCCACTCAGCACCTTTTTCAGTGTATGGAATATTTCTGCGCCACATCTCAATGCTTCAGAAAAGTTGTCAGCACCAACCGGTAGAATCATGAATTCCTGTATATCGACGTTATTATCAGCATGTTCACCGCCGTTCAGGATATTCATCATCGGTACGGGCATGCTGTACCGACCGGGACTGCCATCGAGTTCTGCAAGATATTCGTATAATTCCATTCCTTTTGCTCTGGCTGCAGCACAGGCTGCGGCCATGGAAACAGACAGTATGGCATTGGCACCCAGGGATGCCTTGTTTTCGGTACCATCGAGTTCCAGCATCCGCTGATCGAGTTCTGTCTGCTCCTCGACGTTATGCCCCAACAGAGGTTCTCTGATCCTGGTATTAACATTCTCTACCGCGATCAACACACCCTTACCCAGATAGCGATCAGGATCTTTGTCTCTAAGCTCCAGTGCCTCGCGAGTGCCTGTCGAAGCCCCTGACGGCACACAGGCCGAACCCACAACGCCGTTGGCGAGCTCAACATCAGCTTCAACGGTCGGATTACCCCGGGAATCAAGAATCTCCCTGGCTCGTATATCTACTATTTCTGTCACTTCGACAAACTCCCTGACACTAAACTACCCGGTACACAATATGGTTCGTAGACGAATGGCTGTCATCCGAACAACTGGACCGGGGTATTACCAATTCTATCACTTACCTTCAGCCGATCCTCGCTTCCGGTAGGTTACTCGACTTTACGATCCCGTCTATGCCTCGAAGTGAAGACAATAATTCGTGCATTCGACCCAGGGGCCAGGAATTGGGGCCGTCACTAAGGGCTTTATCAGGATCAGGATGGGTTTCCATAAATATACCGTGAATGCCAACCGCCACAGCAGCTCTTGCAAGAACCGGTACCATTTCTCGTTGTCCTCCAGAGCTGGAACCTTCTCCCCCAGGCAATTGGACACTATGGGTCGCATCAAATACCACTGGACAACCTATTTCCTTCATCACTGCCAATGATCGCATGTCGGAGACAAGGTTATTATAACCAAAGCTGACTCCACGCTCACATACCATAATCTTTTCGTTACCGGTATCCCTTGCTTTCTCATAGACATGAACCATATCCCAGGGAGCAAGGAACTGACCCTTTTTCAGATTGACAGGCAAATTGGTGCTGGCCACCCTCTGAATAAAATCTGTCTGACGACACAAAAAAGCGGGTGTCTGTAATACCGATACGACTTCTGTCACTTCATCCAGGGGCGTATCTTCATGAACATCAGTCAATACAGGAAGCTTAAGCTCCTGTTTGACTTTCTGGAGGATTCTCAATCCCTCGTCAATTCCCGGCCCTCTGAAACTTTCTAGGGACGAGCGATTAGCCTTGTCGAATGATGACTTGTAGATCAGATTGATATTCAGATTCTCACAGATCTCTTTCAATTCACCTGCTGTATCCATCGCCATCTGCTCGGTTTCGACAACACAGGTGCCAGCGATCAGGAAAAATGGGGTTTTATCCCCAACTTCAAATTCACAAAGGTTCATCAGTTAATATTCTGTTTATGACGTCAGTTAGTGTTGATGGACGTTAGATCTCGTTATCGCCTTTTTGTTGCAGCGCAGCATTCACGAAACTGGTAAATAATGGATGTCCATCCCTGGGAGTCGATGTGAATTCAGGATGAAACTGGCTTGCGACAAACCAGGGATGATCTTTTAGTTCAATCACCTCAACCAGGCTGTCATCCATCGAACGGCCTGCCATGCGCATACCTGCTTTCTCAAGCTCTTCGACATAGTTGTTGTTCACCTCGTAGCGATGCCGATGACGTTCCTTGATGGAAGGCTTGCCGTATATCTCGTAGGTCAGTGAATCACATGACAGCTTGCACTCCTGCTCACCCATCCTCATCGTACCCCCGAGATCAGAATCAATATCTCTTTCCTCAATACTACCGTCCTTTTCTACCCATTCAGTGATAAGGCCAATCATCGGATGTGGGGTATTCGGATTGTTCTCGATGGTGTCGGCATTTTCCAGACCGCAGACATTTCTGGCGTAATCAATAATCGCTGCATGCAGGCCGTAGCAGATACCAAGGTAGGGTACGTTGTTTTCGCGTGCGTACCCCGCTGCCGCGATCTTACCTTCAAAACCCCTGGCACCGAATCCGCCAGGTACCAGTATGGCGTCTGCCTCGCCAAGAATATCAACGCCTCTTGTCAGAATCTCTTCGGAATCAAGAAAGGTAATCTGTACATCCGTTCTCGTATGGATGCCAGCGTGGATGATCGCTTCTGTTAGAGACTTGTAGGCATCCAGCAATTCCATATATTTACCGACCATGAATAACTTCATCTTCTTCGTCGGATTAAGATGGGCATCAGCTACCTGCTCCCATTCTTTGAGATCCGCTTTACCACAATCGATATTCATCTTGTTGACGATAATCTCATCGAGTTTCTGCTGATGGAGCATCGAGGGAATCTCATAAATCGTATCGGCATCGACCAGCGGGATAACGGCATCTCGCTCGACATTCGTAAATAGTGCAATCTTGTCCCGTGCAGAATCCCCAATCTCATGATCTGATCGCACGATCAGGACGTCAGGCTGAAGACCGATCGACCTCAGTTCCTTAACGGAGTGTTGGGTTGGTTTGGTTTTGGTTTCACCTGCGGTGGCAATAAACGGTACCAGGGTCAGATGTATGAATATGGCATTTTGTGAACCAACTTCAAATCGTAACTGTCTGGCGGCTTCCAGAAAGGGTTGGGATTCAATATCACCGACCGTACCGCCGATTTCAACGATGGCAACGTCGTTATCACCCGCACCGTCTATGATTCTCTGCTTTATGGCATCAGTAATATGAGGAATGACCTGGATCGTTGCACCAAGATAGTCACCGCGACGCTCACGGGCAATTACATCTGCATAAACCTGGCCTGTAGTGAAATTGTTGCTTCGGGTCATGGTCGTTCGTATAAAACGTTCATAATGCCCGAGGTCAAGATCTGTCTCAGTTCCATCTGCGGTTACGAATACTTCCCCATGCTGCAGGGGGCTCATGGTTCCCGGATCCACGTTAATATACGGATCCAGTTTCAGCATGGTTACTTCAATTCCTCTGGCTTCCAGAACAGCGCCCAGGGAGGCGGCAGTAATGCCTTTGCCGATTGAGGAAACAACACCACCGGTAACAAAAATAAAGCGCGCCATTTAACTCCCATCTTGAATATTTCTGGTCAGAGTGGCTGACCAAGATGGGGTTTAAGAATAACACTCAACTACAGGTGGCTCAATCCAATCGGCAACAATTTCGTCTAAAACAACCAATTAAATTTTGGCTAGAAGGTCCAATCAAATAGATAACCAGATTCAGGACCACTGGCGAGTCGATCAGGCACCACAACCGGGGGTATATCCCAACTCGATATACCGCTAATGGCAACCGGTTCTTCTCCAATGTAGATTATGGGGATGTAATCTCTCAGAAAGGCAGGAATCCTGTTTTCCTGAAATACGTTTTTTAGCAGCCGTCTTCTATGGAATTTTAATTTCTCACCGCCTGATCTGAATCTGATGGTCGTACTCGCCAGATCATCAATTTTCAAACCCTGGCCCTTACGCAAGCGCGCGGTAAGGGTTCCGTTGACAAGCCTGACCGGCACGCCTGTATATGAATAACAGGAATCATTATCCTCCTGACGCATACCAGGATGCAGATAGAGATAATTATCATACCTTCTGAGTTCGAATCCCTGCCAACTGATTAAAGGCGCGGCATCAATACCGGCTTCGAAAAAATCCCTCAATCCAACGTCGAGTAATCGATCGCCGGTAACAGCCCTGACATCTTTCCTTTTGAACCAGGCCCGAAGGATATTCTTCTGTCTTGCGCTTGAGTACTCCGCCAATTCTCCAAGGCTTATTTTTTGGTGGTCAAGTAGTGTGTCCAGGTCAGATTCTGCAATATTATCAATAACTTCCATACCAATACGAGTTCTATCGAGCGTACCCTTAAGGCTTATAGGTAGCTGCGGCCATCTTGCTTTCAGCAATGGCAATACCTTGTGCCTCAGATAGTTCCTGTCGAATGTGGTATCGAGATTACTATCGTCTTCCACCCAACGGAGGTTGTTTTCTTGAGCGTAATCCTTTATGAGTTTCTTTGGCGTTGACAGCAACGGCCTCAATAATTGAGCCTTCCCAACAGTTCTGCTACGCGGCATGCCACGTATTCCAAACGGGCTATCACCTCGAAGCAGGTGCAGGAAAATCGTTTCAATCTGATCATCTTCATGCTGCGCAAGCAGCAGAACATCGCCACTTTCAACATAGTTCTCAAACGCTTCGTATCTTGCCTTGCGGGCGGAAGCTTCAACACTGCCCCGGGGCTCGACATGAACTCCCTGCACCGATAGCGGGACGCCCAGATCGGCGCAAACTGATTCACAATGTGCCTGCCATTCTGCGGCACTGTCACTCAAACCATGATTAATATGCAAAGCACAAAGGGGTTGGTCGAATGATTTGCTCAATTCTCTCATGCTCAATTCTCTCATGTAGTGCAGCAATACATGAGAATCGATACCACCACTATATCCAACGATAAGGCGGCCCTGACAGTGTCGAATAAATTCAGTATCTTCAGAACTGAACATGCTAACCATGGCTGGGGTTCTTGATTTGAATTCTTCCTGATTGTTCAGTAGTCGAGCACAACCTGGTCAGTTCCATATCGGTCACGCAGATTCTGAATCAGATCATCATCAGGTTGTACTCGCCAGGCATCACCAAGTGTTACTTCCGCCTGGGCATCTGATCGAATATAGGCAATGGAAATTTTACAGCCCTCACCCTGCCTTCCTCTGAAGGGTGAAAGAATACTGGCAAGTTCTTCGGTAAAATCTTCCGTAAGATTTGTATCAAGAAGGCTTAACTTCAGTCTCTTCACCGACCTCTCCCTGGCTTCGATAAGATCATAAACTTCGCTAGCCCGCATTCGAGTTTTGCCGTTAAATTCATCCAGGCTGGTCGAACCCTTGCAGAAAATCACGGCATCTTTTTGCAACTTGCTATGATGCTGCTCATATAGGTCCGAGAATATCGACACCTCCAGTCGGTCAGTTCTGTCATCCAGGGTGACAAATGCAATAGTCTCACCTTTTCTTGATTTCATGGTCCGAATACCGACGATCAGTCCCGCAACTATCTGATCATCCTTGCTGACCCGCAGGTCGACAATTCTGGTTTTTGCCAGGTGTTTCAATTCCTGTCGATATAGATCAATTGGATGCCCGGTAAGATACAGACCAAGCGTATCTTTCTCTCTGTTCAGGCGTTCTTTGAAACTGAGCTTACGCAAACCATTCAGGTGGTTATACCTGGTTTCGAGCCCTGACCCGGACATTAACTCATCACCAAACAAATCCATCAGACCCCCGTCCTGATTATGTGCCTTTTGCTCGGCGACTTTTACAGCATCTTCCTGGTTTGCGAATAACAGGGCTCGCCTGAAATCGACTACTTTTTGTTCTTCTGCCTGTTCGTCAAAATAGGCAAGCTCATCCAATGCACCGCTGCCGATCATCGCTTCTATTGCCCGCTTGTTGACCTTACGACCGTCAACCCGTTCGCAGAGATCAAATAGATCTGCAAATTCTCCATCCTTATTTCGACTATCGACAATCGCTTCAACAGGTCCTTCCCCAAGGCCTTTGATCGCACCCAATCCATAGATAATGCTGGTGTTCGTATCCGCCACGAACTTGAAATCACCCCGGTTAACATCCGGGGGAGAGATCGGGATACCCATCTCTCGACACTCCTCAATGTTGATGACAACCTTGTCTGTTGTCTGCATATCCGCAGATAGCGCTGCCGCCATAAAGTCTGCCGGATAGTAGTGTTTTAACCAGGCAGTCTGGTACGCAATCCAGGCATAAGCCACCGAATGCGGTTTGTTGAATCCGTAACCTGCGAACTTCTCCATCAGATTGAAGATATGATCTGCCTGTTTCTCATCGACGCCGTTGGCTATTGCTCCCTGGGTAAAGCCTTCTCTTTGTTTTGCCATCTCTTCCGGCTTTTTCTTACCCATTGCCCGGCGAAGCAAATCTGCATCGGCCAGGGTATAGCCAGCCAGTATCTGGGCAATCTGCATCACCTGTTCCTGATACAGCATCACACCGTAGGTACCTTCCAGAACCGGTTTGAGGCTGGGATGCAAATAATCCACCTCGGCCTTTCCATTTTTGCGATTGATAAAATCAGGGGCCAGTTGCAAGGGCCCGGGTCTGAATAAGGCAACCAGTGCGACGATATCACCAAATCGATCTGGCTTGACCTGTTTGATCATATCCTTCATCCCACGGCTTTCCATCTGGAACACCGCAGTGGTTTTTGCCTCTCTCAGATCGGTATAAACGTCCGGGTCGTCCAGAGGTACCGCTTCAATCCTGATTAATTGTTCGCCGTCAGCAGTTCTTCTTCTGTTAATGCTCTTAACGGCGTTATCGATGATGGTCAGTGTTCTTAGCCCAAGAAAGTCAAACTTAACCAAACCCACCTGTTCTACGTCGATCATGTCAAATTGAGTTAATAAACTTCCGCCCGCCTCATCACAATAGATCGGGGAGAAATCAGAAATCTTGGTTGGGGCAATAACCACGCCACCAGCATGTTTGCCGACATTACGGGCGAGACCCTCCAGCTTGAAGGCCATCTCCATTATTTCATCGGCATCTTCATTTTGAGCAATAAATTCTCTGAGAAGAGGTTCCTCATCAAGGGCCCTTTCAAGCGTCATTCCACTGGGATCGAAAGGAATCAGCTTGGACAGTTTATCGGCCAGCCCATAGGGTTTACCCTGCACACGTGCTACATCACGTACAACTGCTTTGGCTGCCATCGTACCGAATGTAATAATCTGCGAAACCGCGTCACGACCATATCTTTCCGTGACATGTTGTATGACCCTGTCTCGACCATCCATACAGAAATCAATATCAAAGTCAGGCAGCGACACTCTTTCCGGATTCAGGAACCGTTCAAACAGCAGATCATAAGCAAGCGGGTCTACATCTGTGATTTCAAGCGCATAGGCTACCAGCGATCCTGCACCTGATCCCCGACCGGGGCCAACAGGAATGTCATTGTCTTTGGCCCACTGGATAAACTCCATCACAATCAGAAAGTATCCCGGGAAACCCATCTTGTTGATAACACCCAGTTCAAAAGCGAGCCGTTCGTCGTAACGCTTTCGCTGCTCGACATCATCATCTTTGAGAATGTCCTTAAGTCGCTTCTCGAGACCTTGCTCCGAGATTTCACAAAAGTAGGATTCAGTCGAGTATCCATCCGGAATCGGGTATTCGGGCAGGTAGTAGTTACCAAGATCTACATCTACGTTACAGCGTTTCGCAATCTCAACACTATTCTCAATGGCTTCAGGAATATCCGAGAATAGTGCTGTCATCTCTTCAGCCGATTTCAGGTATTGCTCTTCGGAATAGAGCCTCTCGCGACGGGGATCATCGAGCGTACGACCATCGTGAATGCATACACGCACCTCATGGGCTTCAAATTCCTCCCGGGTTTGAAATCGTACATCGTTTGTCGCGACAACCGGGCAATCCAGATCCACGGCCAGATCTATCGCACCATATATATACTCTTCTTCTTCGGAACGAGAAGTTCGCTGTAACTCCAGATAGTAGCTATCAGGGAAAATCCTCATCCAATCCTTCACCAGTTGCCGTGCATCTTCTCTGCGACCGGAAAGAATTGCGCGACCGACATCACCCTGCCGACCCGCGGACAGGGCAATCAATCCTTCTGATTTCTCCTCGACCCAGCTTTTTCGCATGGTAGTTTTGCCAAGATTTTGCCCGTCGAGATACGAGCGTGAGATTAGTTCAGACAGGTTTCGATATCCCACTTCATTGCGCGCAATCAGCACGAGCGCAGAGGGCTCCTCACTTTCCTGCTCTGCACAAATCCACACATCTGCTGCAATAATGGGTTTCACGCCAGCAGCGTTGGCGGCATTGTAGAACTTCACCAGGGCAAAGAGATTGTTTATGTCACTGATTGCAACAGCGGGCATATGCATGTCGGCTGTCGCCTGGGCGAGAGGTTTTATTCGTACCATTCCGTCACTTAAGGAGTATTCAGAATGCAGGCGCAGGTGTACGAATGTTTGACTCATTGAGTGAGTTTCTTCTCGATTCAATTAACAGTTGGTCGCATGAGCATATTAACGGAATGAGCTGGCATCAGAAAAGCGATATTCGATAAATGAACCTCCCGAAACCATTTTTCTTATCGGATCAGGATTATTTTCGATCATCCTAAAGAAAGGCAATTCAACCAGGTCAACCACCTTCAGTAGAAAGGGCGTACTTGCAGTGCTGAACTGGAGGGGTTAGTAATTCTTCCGATGTTGTAAATCAGGTTCCGAAGCGATACCTCAATTTTACGACGAAGACACTGACCAGGGGATCGGTTAGTGCAGCTCTAAAAAAATCCTCAAAGTCATCATCGCCCGGAGTGACAAGGTGACTGCCACGTGTGTAGACAACATATAAATCGGATAACGGGGCAATCTCCCAACGATAACGCAATTGCGCAGTAAGTTGACTGATACCGAAGTCGACAGAAGGATCTGTGGGTAGTCGTTCCACATCGATCAGATCACCGTCACCCAGGGGCACCATATAGAAATCCTGTTCGTCTGCTTTGATTCCAGCCCATTGCATAGTCAGACGCATTTGCTGACGAGCAGAGAGGAAGTACTCCAGCGAAAGACTCGGATAGAGGTTGGTGGATTCATAGGTCGCAAAGTATCGATCAGTCTGATGAAGCAGCCAGCCGTCACGGTCCTGATAGATAAGATCCAGATTCAATGACAGCCGATCATTTGGTTTGTAAGTAAGGCCGCCTTTTAGCTGTTTTGTCCAGTCTCCCAGTTCCTCCTGATTCATGCCAGCGGCAAAACTCGCGCTGAGGGACTTGCTTGAATTAGTGCCAATTCCGGCTTCAGCAAACCAGCGATCTTCGATTTTGAATTCTCCATTTCCCTCACTGTTACGATCATCCCAGCGTTTTGGAAAGTAATTCATTTCAGTTTTTAGCAGCATACTGTTTCTGAATATGAACGTATTGCGCCAGAAAACGCCGCTACGAACGCTGCGACCGTCCTGATTATATTGTTGGGAGAGCGAGATTGACCGATTCCAGTTCCGAAGATTCTTGAAATCGGATCTGCTGTTTCGATAGGAGTAATTGAGGGCGATCAGATCGTTACGACGAAAGAATCCCAGATCATTAATATCAAGGTCCTCATCAAGATAATCAAAAGACAAACTATGAGTCACCCCTTGCCTGGGACTGTAGCTAAGATCAGCCAGACCACCAAACCCATCGGTATCCTCTATATCGCTATACATAAGCTGAATATCCGCCCGCCATTGGCTGGTGGAACTGATGTAGTGCGCGTCAACGCCATGGACGAATGCGTCTCGATCAGGGTGGGTAACCGCAGTGCTCATCCACCCTATACTTTTCATTCCATCCGTACTGTCCTCATAGGACAATCGCGCCACACCAAAATCACGTCCTTGCTGTTCTATGCGCAATTCATTTCCAACCGAATCCGTCCCATGAAACCTGGTGTCTTCTTCAAAGGCGGATAAAACGCCATAGCGAAACCTGCCAGTTTGACCGGTAGCCTTTACTGCGCCGTACAACTCTGTAGGCTGAAACAGCTCAACGTCTGAAATAGTCATGCCAGGTGGAATATCTGGCGTCAGCGCAGCACTGCCAATCCGTCGGGTGTTGAGCAGGGTTGTCGGTGTTGGAAAAAAATTACCCGGGATTGACCGGGCACCCATATTAAATCCTTCACCTCCAAAGGGATTGGCGCGAGGGCTCGTCACAAAGACGTCGTATCCTTCTACGAAAAAGAGGCGCTTTTCGCTGAAAAAAGTTTCAAAAGCTGTGAGGTTAACCACCACATTGTCGCTTTCAACCGTGCCAAAGTCCGGATTGAGTGTAGCGGTTAACTGCATATTAGATGAAGGTCGCCAGAATATGTCTGCACCGGTTCTGTAGCCAGTATCCGATTCGAGATGATCGTAGGTAGATGACGTAAAAGGATAGACAGCCCACTGCTGTCGTGGATTTACGTCGGACAGTTGAATCTGCTGCATGGCGGACATGTATTTTGGCGCAGTATAAGGTACAGCAGGCCAACTCCAGGTTTCATCCAGGTGTGCCACCCGTCTGGCTACCAGCACTGCCATTCTGCGCTCCTGATCTGCATCGGGCATCGCCATCATTGACCATGGAAGGAAATACTCTGTGCTGTAGCCTTCATCCGTGACTTCTGCATCTCCCATCCACGGACCATCCCAGTTCGAACTATAGTTTTTTTCCGGTAACACGGTGCCATCTGCCAGTGAACCACCCAGGTTTACGTTAAACCAGAGCCCATACAATGCATCACCTGATGTATCGAGCAGTAGTTCGTTACCGTCCCTGTTAATATAATCATCACGCCGGGTCAGGCGTGGTAAGAGGGTTTCCCTTGGCTGTTCGTTCAGGATTCCAACATAGAGACCGCGTTCCGTATAGACGAATTTAGTCACGGTATCGTACCTGGTCGAGGCAAGTGTATCCGGGTTGGTTACACTCATATTGCTGATACCTGATATTTTCGACCACACCGGTTCATCCAGTCTACCGTCGATGCTGATATCAATTTCGCTGTCATTGAATTTATTGACGATGAGTGGATCTTCGGCATCACCGGTATCAAAGATCAGGTCTGGTTGGGATATCGCAATGTTGCCAGACCCGGTCTTTGCCGGTGGTTCTGGTTGATCAGCAGGAAGCGATTGCCTGATCTTATTGTCTGTCGCTAGAAGGGGGCCGGATTCAACGGACTTATCTGTTATCAACAGCCAGGCTTCAGGTTCAACCCTACGCCGCACTTGGGCCAGTTGACGTCTTTTTGCCCCAACATCAACACCAGAGGCATCTACTATTCGAAAGTAGGTCCTTCCTTTCACTTCAACCTGCGCGATATAAAGCGGTGTTTTCAGTTTCTCTGCAATCCTGCGGAGATTTGATTCGGCCGTTATCCTGCTGCTGTAACTTCCAAATACAATGGAAACCTGCTGCCGGACATCTGAGGCTACGCTGATCCCGGGCAAGAAAATAACCAGGAACCCAATCCAACAATTTCTAATCTTTTTGTTCAATGAGTACCACCACCAAATATATTCTGAACTCTTAAGATCATTCAGAAATGCTACGGGCAGGAATAAACCATACGATAGCGTGGATGGTCAAGCCTGATGGCCATCCTGGCGGATGCCGGTTGTAAATGATACGACCGCTAATTCAGCGCTTCTGCGGCCTGTGAGCAGGGTGCAAATGACATTCGATGGATTGGACTAGGCCCATACTTCTTTAGTGACGCAAGATGTGCCGGTGTGGGATAACCCTTGTTCTGTGCTAAATCATATTCTGGATATAACTTATCAAGCGCTATCATTTCAGTGTCTCTGGCGACTTTGGCAATGATCGATGCCGCCATGATTGAATCATGTTTGGTATCACCCTTGATGAGCCATTCTGATGGACAATAGAATCTCGGTGTTCGGTTTCCATCGACGATAGCAAAATCCAGTCGAATCGGAAGTTCGTTCACCGCCCGCTGCATCGCAACCATTGTTGCCCTGAGAATGTTCATTTCATCGATCTCTGCTACCTCAGCCCTTGCGATCGCATAGGCAACAGCATGGCTTCGGATCTCTGAATCCAGCTCGATCCTTCTTTTCGGACTCAATTTCTTGGAATCTGCAAGTCCTTTTATCGACTTCGCAGGATCGAGGACAACAGCGGCTGCGACAACAGCACCAGCAAGGGGACCCCGTCCTACTTCATCGACCCCTGCCGTAAATTCAGGCCGGTACATATTCTTCCTCAAGCAATTCCATTATTGCCGTTGCTGCCGTCTTACCTGAATTCTTGCGAAGCAGTCGATGAATATCTTCAAACTCCCTGAGTAAATCCTCGTTTCTATTTTCCAATAACTCGAGGACAAGCCCTGCCAGGGCCGCTGGCGTCGCCGCATCCTGAATCAATTCAGGCACGAGTGCTTTTTTGCTCAGTATATTTGGCAATGCAAAAAACTCGGTTTTCACCAACCGGGAGATAATCGCATAAGTTATGGCCCCCAATCGATATGACATTACCATTGGTTTCTTAAGCAACATAGCCTCGAGTGTTGCAGTTCCGGAATTCACCAGGACAACGTCAGAAGCCTGCATGACAGTTTTTGAATTACCTAAAACTATTTCCAGGGGGAGGTTCGTGTCCAGCAGGTTCAACATCTCTTCAAGTTGCCCCTTCCTTTTCTCGTTAGCTGCTGGAATGATAAATTGGACATCAGGTTGTCGCTCAAGGATTCCGCTCGCTGCGGCGAGAAAATCCGGTCCTGAGAAAGCCACTTCACTTTTTCTGCTACCGGGTAGGATCGCCACCAGTTTTGAGTCATTTTCGATCTCGAGTGTTTTCCTCGCATCCGCTTTGCCGGATTCACCCTCATTCATCTCAATTTCATCCGCTTTGGGATGTCCCACACAGACCGCATTGATCCCATTATCATGATAAATATCCAACTCGAAAGGATAGAGGGTCAGCATTAGATCAACCTTCTTGGCAATACTCTTGATTCGACCCTGCCGCCAGGCCCACACGGTCGGCGAAACATAATGAACAGTCTTAATACCGCGTTTTTTTAACATCCCTTCGAGCAAGAGATTAAAAAAGTTAAAGTCGACACCAATGAAGCAGTCCACATTCGCCTTGATCAGCATGTCTCGGGTACTAACAAGAATTTTAATCAGGTCCGGCAGGCGCTTGATAGGGTCTACAAATCCGTTCACGGACAGTTTTTCAATATCTGTCCAGCATTCCATACCCTCAGCTATCATGGCTGGCCCACCTATGCCAACGAAACGGGTATTGGGCTTCGACTCTTTCATCGCCCGAATAAGATTCGCACCAAGATTGTCACCTGAGAGTTCACCGGCAAGCAGACCAATAACCAGATTTGAGTCGGCTGCCAGCATGATTGCGTTCCTAGCCCGGAAAATTCATTAAGTCACTTTCTGTTCTGCACAGGTCAGAAGCGTCGAACAGACAAGCTGGTCACCGACGTATGCCTCACCTCTGGCTTTCATCCAGTGACTTCTGAGATTAACTATTTCCACTTCAAGCCGGAGCTGGTCCCCGGGTACAACAGATCGCTTGAATTTGGTTTTATCCGTGCCAGCCAGATAGTAAGCATAGCCATCATCCAGTGTTCTGTTTCGACTGCTGAATGCCAGGATTCCAGACGCCTGCGCCATGGCTTCGACAATCATTACACCGGGGAAAATGGGCGTGCCCGGGAAATGGCCTGTAAATTGTGGCTCATTAATCGACACATTCTTAATGGCGACGATTCGCTTGTGGGCCTCCATTTCAATGACCCGGTCAACCAGGAGGAAGGGGTATCTATGTGGCAGGAGTTTCCATATATCAGTGACTTCCATGTATTACCTTATTTTCTAATTTGACGCTCTAAGTTGCGTAGTCTTTTTAGGATATCATCAAGCTTAGAAAAACCCACTATGCTCCGCTTCCATAATTTGCCAGGCATGAGCCCGGTTCCCGATGAATATCTGCCTTTTTGTCTGATGGACTTACTTACGAGGGACATTGCAGTTATCTCAACCTCATCAACAATCTCGATGTTATCAACGATACCCACCGCGCCGCCAATCAGACAATAGGCACCTATTTTTGTACTCCCGGCGATAGCTGTACAACCCGATATCGCTGTATTCGGACCAATGGTTGTCCCGTGACCAACCTGTACCTGATTATCGAGTTTAACACCGTCACCAATAGTCGTATCGTTCAAAGCACCCCGGTCTATCGTTGTACCTGCCCCGATTTCAACATTATTGCCAATTCTAACGGCGTAGATCTGCGGAATCTTTACGAGGGACGCTGAACCCGGGTCAAATTCAAACCCAAATCCATCTGCACCGATAACTGCACCACTGTGAATTATCGCGTTTTGTCCAATTTCGACATTGTGATAAATACTGACGTTGGCCGCCAGTCTGCTGTATTCGCCGATAGCCACCTTCTCACCGACAAAGCATCCAGGACCAACCGATACACCTTTATCCAGTCTGGCACCGGATTCAACAATCGCATGGGCGCCTATTGTCACTTCACTGCCATAGGTAGCCGTTGACGAGACTATGGCTGTTGGATGGACTCTCTGCTCCGGCAGGGGAGTCGGATCGAATAACCCTGCTATACGCGCCCATGCCAGTCTAGGACTATCTGAAATAATTACAGGGGAGTTGGCAGATTCACTGTCTGATTCCCTCAGCACAACCGCTGCTGCTTGACAACCCGCCAGGTGTTTTACGTACCTTGAGTTAAAGAGGAAGGTTAGTTGATCGGGACCCGCATCCAGCAAGTTCGACAAACCACTTATCTCGACAGAAGCATCACCTCTGAGTTCGAGATTCAGTTTTTCGGCAATTTCGCCGAGAGTGATTTTCAAAACCAGGTCGCGTGATCGAGTCCTGTTCAGACCGTCCGATACCTATCAACTACCTTTATCAAGCTCGTTAAGTTTTTCTGTCACCTTCCTGGTGATGTTGTACAGATCTCCTACGTACAGGGCTGCCTGTCGTGGAATAATCACATCATAATCATCTGCAAGTACAATATCTTCGATCGCTTTCTGTACTTTGCCGTCAATGCCTGCGAACAACTCTTTTTGCCTCTCTTCGATCTGGCGTTGCAACTTCTGCCTTAGATAGACGAAATCGTTGTTCTTTGACTCAATCTGCTGCTGCAGGCGACGTTTTTCTGCATCACTCATCACTTCAGAGTCTTTCTGTTGCCGTTCATATAGGGAAGCGGCTTCAGACTGCAACTCACGAATTTCTTCTTCCTCATCTTTAAACTCACTCTGTATCTGAGCGAGTAATCGCTTGGCTTCTTCTGACTGTAATATCGCATTCTGTACGTCAACGACAGCTATCTTGACTTCAGCGAGTGCGGCAGGCGCGGCAAGGGCCAACAGCGAAATCGCCATAATTGCCAGAATACGTTGTTTGGTAGGCACAGGTGTTCTCCTCAAGTGCTGGATTTATATAGATTTATTGTTCTGTTCAAAGGCCGTGATGTTGTCACATCATACCTCGTGATTCAATCTCTCAATTGAATGATCAGGGGAATGTCTAAATATGGTCTGTTTCCACCCGGGTCGCATCAGCGACTGTTTCCGAAAAGTTGTAAATCTACAGCAGGTTTAGTTCTATTTGCTGTCGAATCCTTCTCAACTCTGGCAGTTTGTCCACTAATTCAGGGGTTCCCATGATTGCCAGCTTTTGACCACATTCGTTAAAGAAGGTTCTTTCTTTTTAGCATCCGGTTTTATTAAAGTGCTCGACCTAATTCGAACTGGAATGATTCCTGCTCGTCACCTTCCTTCTCGTTAAGCGGTACTGAAATACTAAAGCTGATGGGTGCGAACCCTGTTATCCAGGTTACTGCAAAGCCCGTTGTATACCTTAACTCCCCATCCTCAATTCCATTACAGACCTGGCTAATTTCCAGACAGTTTGTATTAAATACATTACCCGCATCGACAAAAAATACAGATTTCATCTGCCGCTGATCCTCTATAAACGGCAATGGGAACAGTATTTCCGTGTTAAAAGTCATCTGAACATTACCACCCATTGGATCAGAATCATCAAACCGGGCATTGGGTGAAGGCGTTGATCTCGGTCCCAGGGTATTGCTTTCATAGCCACGTACGGATCCAAATCCACCGCCAAAGAAGTTCTTATAGAATGGATAGGTCTCAGTATTACCGTAGGAATCACCGTAACCAAGCCGGGTGGCGAGCCTCAGGGTAAATCCCCTGATTAGAGGAAAGAATATCTGAGCGTCATAGTTCAAGCGAAAAAACTCGAGGTCACTGCCTGGTACTGTCACCTCAAGGGAAATTGATTGAGATTTACCCCCCGTGGGCATCATGCCTCGATTGAGCGCAGACATTGAGTAGGAAGCCTGAGCCGTGATGAGATTAAAGTTATTACCTTCCCGTGCTATAAACTGGGAGATCTCCTGTGCAGGATATACACCCTCTTTAATCTTGGTGTTCTCGTATCCGAAACTAAAATTCAGTCTGGAAATTTCACTGGTCGGATAGCCAAAGTTGACACTCGCACCGAATGAATCCGTTGAGAACCTGGCAATATTCCTCTCATCGAAGTCGCTCTTCCTGAAGAAAACGGAATAACCGCGGCTCACACCGTCGACTGTATAATAAGGATCAAAGAACGAAAACTGGTAAGCCGTTTGAAACCTACTGTGATTGACCCCGAGACTAATGCTATTACCCGTGCCAAACCAATTGGCCTCCTGGTAGTTAGCACCCAGAATCAAACCCATATCCTGCGCAAAACCCAGCGTACCCGAAATTGACCCAGACGGCGCTTCCTCTACCGTATATTCCACGTCGATCTGGTCATCCGTGCCTGGCACAGCGGGTGTTTCAACATTTACCTCCTTGAAAAAACCGAGCCTTTCGAGGCGTACCTTTGATCTTTGAATAAATACATCGGATGCCCAGCCGCCTTCCATCTGCCTCATTTCACGCCGCATTACCTCGTCTTGTGTGAAGGTATTCCCGGTAAAGCTGATCCGCCTGACATAAGCCCTGTTCCCTGCGTTGACGAAGAACTTGATTTCAACCGTATTGTCCTCCTCATTTGGAACAGGCTGGCCCGTCGCACTGGCAAATGTATAACCAGCATTACCCAGCGCTCCTACAATCTGTTCTTCAGATGCCGTCATCAATTCGCGTGAAAAAGTTTGTCCGGGTCTTACGTACAACAATGATCTGATGCCCTGCTCTGGTATATCGTGAAGTTCACCGGCGATATCCACCTTATCTACCTTGAATTTCTCGCCTTCGATGACATTCATCGTGATGTATACATCTTCTTTGTTAGGTGCAATCGCCACCTGCGTGGAATCAATCTGAAAATTCAGATACCCCCTGTCGAGATAGTAGGATTCCAGCGTTTCAATGTCTCCGGTGAGCTTCTCCTTCGAATAGCGGTCATCCTTGGTATAGAAAGACAACCAGCCCGGCAGTTTCAGTTCCAACAGATCAAGTAGCGTCTCGTCGTCGAACACTCTGTTGCCAACAATATTAATATGCCGAATCCCTGCTACGTCTCCCTCGGTGACATTGATTTTTATTTCTACTCTGTTTCTCGGCAGTTCCCGAAGTTCTGTTTCAATTCTCGCGCCATAGCGGCCCTGTGAGACGTATTGCCGCTCAAGGTCGGTACGAATATGCTCAAGCGTTACCTTCTTGAATATCTCTCCCTCTGACAGTCCTGAGTCACTCAAGCCTTCGAGTAGTACTTCGGTCTTGATCGCCTTATTCCCATCGATCGAGATGGAATCAATAGCAGGCCTCTCTGTGAGCAGAACAACAAGCACGTTCCCGTCTCGGCCTACCTGCACGTCATCGAAGGATCCCGTTGCGAACAGATTTCGGACGATCTCCCTTAGATCGGCTTCATCCAGATCATCACCAACATTGACAGGTGTTGCTGCGAATACGGTCCCGGCCGAGATACGTTGCAAACCTTCAATTCGAATATCAGATACTACAAATGCGGATGCCTGAAAACACAAAGAAAGCGCCATCAAGCCAAAGAGAATTCTAATTTTTATCATGGACAACAAACACCGCCTGAACCTAAAGCCTCATAAGATCATTGTAAAATGCCAGTAGCATCATACTGACAAGAAGAAACATCCCCATCTGCAACCCCCACATCTGAATCCGCTCAGGTACGGGCCTGCGTATAACCAATTCCACCAGATAATAAAGCAGATGGCCACCATCAAGCATTGGAATAGGCAATAAATTGATCACGCCCAGACTGATACTCAACAATGCAATAAATGAGATAAAACTCTCAGCACCTGACTGGGCTGTTGCACTTGCTACCTGTGCGATGGTAATCGGACCACTCAGATTCTTGGGAGAAATTGCTCCCTGAATCATTTTCTTTATTGATTGCAGGGTAAACACCGTAACAGACCAGGTCTTCTTAACCGCATGGATCAGCGCTGAATAAATCGGATAGCTGGTTGTCCGTTGCATATCAGCCGGTAACTCGACCGGTAATCTGGACGCACCAAGGAATCCAACCATCTTCCCATCTCGTTCGATAGAACCCAGCACCGTGTTTAGTTCGACTGTCTGATTATCTCTCATTACAGACAGGACAATCTCTTCACCGGGAATTGGCTGGAGTGATGTTACAAAATCTTGCCAATCGGCGATGGGTTGACCGTTTAGTGCAACAACTTCGTCATTTACCTTCAAGCCAGCCTTTTCAGCGGCACTACCCTCTACCACTCCTGCAATGATCGCTGGTATGGGCGGATGGTTCAGGAATAAACCGAGATCATTAGTCGGATAAGGATTCTCCTCATCTGACAGCCACTTCACTATTTCAACCTGATAGGTGTTCTTTGTATCGTAGCTGCCTTTCTCACGAACAGTGAAATCAATCGTACCTGTCTCACCAATTCGGCCAAATAGTTGCATATTGACATCAGCCCATGTAGGTGTTTGTTCACCATCCACCTGCAGTATTTCCTGGCCTTGCTTCAGTCCTGCTCTACCGGCTGCAGACTCGGGATCAATTTCTCCCAACAGGGGTACAGTGCCCGCCACCCCTATCGTGAATAACAACCAGTAGGCAGCAATCGCCAAGAGGAAATTCGCAATCGGGCCCGCCACTACTATCGCAATTCGTTGTAGTACAGGTTTTCGATTGAATGCCAGATGCAGTTGATCGTCTGGCACAAAACCTTCTCTTTCGTCTAACATCTTGACATAGCCGCCAAGGGGAATAACGGCAATAGTGAATTCCGTACCCTTCAAGGGTTCGTTACTTCTGGTGTTTATTTCCTGGTTGGCTGGGGGCTCTACTAATTCGGGAACCTTTCCGCGCTTCATGTAAATTGATCGACCAAAACCAACACTGAATCGCAGTACATGCACATTAAAGAATCTTGCAACCCAAAAATGTCCAAGCTCGTGAATCGTTACCAGAATAGACAGGGTGACAATGAGTGCGACAACACTTTGAATAAATTCAACCATGACCGAAAATCATTCGTTCCTGTTGTACGACCATTTGTAGCTCAATTCTTCAATCCTCGCTTCCTAAATACTAGATAAGGCGACTTTCTATCGCTTCCCGGGCTTTTGACCTGGCTTCTTCATCTATTGCAGTGATAGCAGCAATTGTAGGCGCTTGTGCTGCTGTTGTCTGGTTTAAGACAAGGTCAACAATCATTGGGATGTCGGTAAAGCAAATAAGTTCACGCAAAAATCCGTCTACGGCTATCTCATTCGCCGCATTAAGCGCTATTGACAGGCTATCTGCGCCATTTGCAGCGGCTTCAGCCAATTCAATACAAGGGTAACGCTGCCTGTCAACCGCTTCAAAATCGAACCGACCCAGGGTCAGCAAATTAAGACTTTCCACACCTGAATCGATCCGGTCCGGCCAGGCCAATCCATGGGCGATCGGGGTTCTCATATCAGGATTACCCATCTGAGCCATAATCGAACCATCCTGGTATTCAACCATTGAATGAATGACCTGTTGAGGGTGGATGATGATCTCTATGTTTCTGACGTCAGTATTGAAGAGCCATTTTGCTTCAAGAAGCTCAAGTCCTTTATTCATCATCGTAGCGGAGTCAACGGAGATTTTTCTTCCCATGCTCCAGTTTGGATGAGCACAGGCCTGATCCACAGTGGTATCTTTTAACGCCGACAGGGGTGATCGAAGCAGGGGACCGCCTGAACCGGTGAGCAGAATCTTGCTGATACCTGCCGCATATTGCAATCCACCATTTGCCATGCACTGGAATATTGCATTATGTTCACTATCAATCGGTAGCAGAGTCGCACCACAATCCGCAACAGTTTGCATAAACAGAGAACCTGACATTACCAGGGATTCTTTATTTGCCAGAAGCAGACGTTTGCCAACCCTTGCAGCAGCGAGTGAGGACTCAAGGCCTGCGGCACCAACAATAGCCGCCATGACAATATCTGTATCCTGATGGCTGGCAACCTCGCAAAGTCCCTGACTACCACTGAGAACTTCAGTACGACTACCCGCCTCTCTCAATCTTGAGGTCAGATCAGATGCGCTTTTTTCATCCCTCATTACCGCGAATGACGGTTCATATTCGAGGCATTGTCTGGCCAGGCTCTCTACATTGGTATTCGCGGTTAGTGCCTGTACCCGGTAACGATCTCTGTTTCGATTGATAACGTCCAGCGTATTGACTCCGATACTACCGGTCGAGCCCAGAACCGCAACACTCTGAATTTCTGAATTCGTCATTAGTCCCACTCAAAACCCAGAATAATCAAAGCAAAAACAGGCGCGGCTGAAAGGATGCTATCCAATCTATCCAGAACGCCTCCGTGCCCAGGCAGTAACTTGCTGGAGTCCTTAATTCCGCGATTGCGTTTGAACATACTGATAACCAGATCTCCCAATACCGATACGAAAATGACAAAAACACAGCAGGCTACAAAGATCAGACCTCGAAGCGAGGATAAGTCAGGTTTCTCCAGCCAGATCAGCATTGCCACACAAATAGCTGAAGCCGTTATTAATCCGCCGAACAATCCCTCCCATGATTTCCCCGGACTCACTCTGGGAGCCAATTTGTTCTTACCCAGGGCGCGTCCTGAAAAATACGCACCTATATCTGCTCCCCAGATAAGAAAGAACAGCAGGAGGATCAGAAAACTGCTGTCAGTCTGCTGCTTTAAAGTCACCATCGCGGTAAATCCCGGTATCAGACAGACCATTCCTATCAGGCTAATTCTTGTTTTTGTTGCCCAGTAGTCGGATAACCCGGGATACTTCAAAACGAGCAGAAATGCGACGCACCACCACAGAAGCCCGGGAATCAGGATCATCTCAGGTGGCAGAAAAGTAGAAGCGGCCAGCGATACAGCTATAAACAACCCGTATACATAACGATGAATACCAATAAACCCGGCAAGGTTGGCCCACTCCCAGGCTGCTATCGTCATCACGGCCGCAATAAACAGGGAAAACTCAAACGGCGGGAGAAAAAATATACCAGCGATGGCAATCGGCGCCAGAATCAGGGCAGTGATAATCCTCTGTTTTAGCATTAGCAGGAACCAGGTATTACCTAGATCTCCATTAAATCGGCTTCTTTCGTCGCGAGTAAATCATCTACCTCTTTGATATTGGCATCTGTCAACTTCTGAATGGACTCGATGCCATGTCTTTCTTCGTCTTCAGTGATTTCTTTCTCTTTCAGCAGATCTTTCATATCTGAATTGGCATCCCGTCGAATATTCCGCACTGCTATTCTTGCATTCTCAGCTTCCTGCTTGGCGATTCGGGTGAGATCTCTTCTGTTTTCCTCCGTCAGCGGCGGCATCGGCAGGCGAATCTTTTCTCCGCTGGTCGCAGGATTGAGACCGAGATCAGACTTCAGAATGGCTTTTTCGACCACGGGGATCATCTGCTTCTCCCAGGGCGATATTGCAAGGGTTCTCGCATCCTCAATTATAACATTGGCAACCTGGTTTAAAGGCGTCGGGGTCCCGTAATAATCAACACTGATCCCGTCCAGAATACCGGGATGGGCACGGCCGGTCCTTATCTTGGCAAAGGCCGCTACAAGGGATTCGACGGATTTTTTCATCCTCTCCTGGGCGTCTTTCCTGATTTCTTCAAGCATTTTATTCCCTTGTTCTCAGTGTTTAAGTTTTTGGATGCGGGAGTCAGCCCTCAATCAGCGTACCTTCCGTTGTGCTAACGATAGCATTTCGCAACGCACCATTCTGATTCATAGCGAAAACCCTAAGTGGCATATTATGATCCCTGGCAAGACAAATAGCAGTCAGATCCATCACACCAAGTTGCTTTTCAAGCACCTCGCTATAAGTCAATTGATCAAACTTGGTCGCCCCGGCATCTTTTATAGGATCAGAAGAGTAAACCCCATCAACCTTTGTTGCTTTTAGAACCACGTCTGCTTCAATCTCAATGCCACGCAGGCAAGCAGCAGAATCGGTGGTAAAAAAAGGATTTCCTGTTCCGGCAGAAAAAATTACGACATCGCCCTGCTCCAGATGTCGAATCGCCAGACGGCGATCATAGTGTTCCACCATACCACTCATGGGGATAGCTGACATGACAACGGTGTGAATTCGGGCACGCTCAAGGGCATCACGCATGGCAAGCGCATTCATTACCGTTGCCAGCATACCCATATGATCACCGGTTACCCGGTCAAGACCTGCCTCATTTAGCTCAGCACCACGAAACAGATTGCCACCACCAATAACCAGACCGACCTGTACGCCAATACCGACCAACTGGCCGATCTCGAGCGCCATACGATCCAGCACTCTTGGATCGATCCCAACACCCTCCACACCCAGTGCTTCGCCGCTGAGTTTCAGGAGAATTCTCCTGTACAGGGGTGTCAGTTTATTTGGCATATATGTCCTGATTTAATTAGTTTGTGCCTGCAAACAACCTCAAGTTGATCTTATTAGCCCTAATTCCCGGAGGTATACTTTGATTAACCTAATTGATCTGCAACCTCTGTGGCAAAATCAACTTCCTCGACTTCTATTCCCTCGCCAACTTCATATCGGACGAACTGAACAACGCTCGCATCTTCCTTCTTTAAAAGAGCACCGACTTTGATATCCGAATCTTTAACAAAAGGCTGTTCGACCAGGCTGATTTCCGCCGTGTATTTCCTTACCCTGCCTTCTACCATTTTCTCTATGATTTCAGGTGGTTTTCCGCTTTCTGCTGCCTGGGCAACATAGATTTCTTTCTCTTTGGCAACCACATCAGCCGGTACATCCGAGACATTGACGAACTGGGGGTTTGATGCGGCTATATGCATGGCTATATCTTTTCCGAGTTCCTCGGAACCACCTTCCAGTTCAACCAGTACGCCTATTTTTCCGTTGGTGTGGACATAATTCATCACCGTTCCTGAAATCAGCGAGGCACGACGAATAGAGATATTTTCACCAATTTTTTGTACGAGTTCCTCACGGATTTTCTCCAGTCCCTCGGTTAACAGCTTCTCTACATCCGTCTCTTTCGAGTCAAAAACAGTATCAGTCACCGTGTTGACGAACTTCTTGAAATTCTCATCACGGGCTGCAAAATCGGTTTCACAGTTAACTTCGATCATAACGGCGCTACCATTTTCAATTCTTGAGCCGATGGTACCTTCCGCTGCAGTTCTTCCAGCCTTCTTCGCTGCTTTCATCCCGCTGGATTTACGCAAATTTTCTATGGCCAGTTCTGCATCGCCGTCGGCTTCAACCAAAGCTTTCTTGCAATCCATCATGCCAAGACCCGTGCGCTCTCTTAATCCTTTAACCATTGATGCTGTAATCGCAGCCATGACTATTTCCTCATACTAAATGGGGACAGAATCTGTCCCCAATATAATTTAATAACTAATAATAGAAGCCAAATACCGTTTTTGGCTCAAATTTCGTTTTATTCGGGATCTGATCTGAATCTGCTGCAGATTCGCCTGCCGCGGGTGCAGCATCGGTATCTGCTACCGCTTCTTCACTACTGGCCGTAGCTGAAGGTGATTCACCATCAGCATCTTTCGCATCCGGTGCCTGTTCGGTGACTTCAACGAATTCATCAGCATCAGATTGCCCCTGGAAGTCTGACTTTCCTTCAAGCACTGCATCTGCAATTGCTTCGACAAACAGCCTGATTGACCGGATGGCATCATCGTTGCCCGGAATCACATAGTCGACACCTTCGGGATTGCTATTGGTATCGACGATACCAACTACGGGAATACCGAGCTTGTTCGCTTCAGTAATGGCAATTCGCTCGTGATCGACATCAACAACAAAGAGAACATCCGGCAAGCCGCCCATATCCTTGATGCCGCCCAGACTTTTCTCCAGTTTATCCAGATCTCGCTGGCGAGACAGCGCTTCTTTTTTAGTCAATTTATCGAAAGTGCCATCATCAGCCTGGCTTTCAAGATCTCGCAGGCGACGAATAGATTGACGGATCGTCTTGTAGTTGGTGAGCATGCCGCCCAACCATCGTTTATCGACGTAAGGCATCGTGCAACGTTGGGCCTGTTCCTTGACTACCTTACCGGCGCTACGCTTTGTGCCAACAAAAAGCACTTTGTTTCTCTTTAATACGACACCACGAACATAAGCCATCGCTTCATCCAGTGCCGGGACGGTTTGTTCGAGGTTGATGATATGAATGTTGTTCCGAGCCCCAAAGATGTAATCACTCATCTTGGGATTCCAATACCTGGTCTGATGACCAAAGTGAGCGCCCGCTTCCAGCAGATCTCGCATAGATACGCTAGACATAATTTCTCCGAATTGTTTTGGGTTAGGCCTCCACACACCCCATCATCCAACCCCTTAAAATCGCTCAGTTTCTAGAATAAGCGCAGAGCACCCGAATGATGTGTCGGTATGTGTGAGTATTTTGATCCACCGGTTCCCCCGGCAGAAGTTTACTAAACGTCTGGTTCCCCCAGACGGCGCGCTTTATACCATATCTTGGCACCAATACCAATAGTTACTATAGTATGTATATTTCCACGGTGTGTTGATGGCGAAGAGTTATGGAAGTTAAGACTGTACCGCTCTACGATCTAACTGCGCCGCCGTCAATCTGATATAGTTCAATTCCTGACAGAATCCGTACAATGAATCTCGGCTTACCCCAGCAAATGACCATCGAAATCAAAACATCTGACGACATCAAAAAGATGCGCACAGTCTGCAGTCTTGCAGCACAGCAACTCCAGATGATCGAAGAATTTATCAAACCCGGCGTCACAACAGGTGAACTGGATCGTATCTGCCACGACTACACGGTCGACATCCAGAACGCTATTCCGGCACCTTTAAACTACAAGGGCTACCCCAAATCCATCTGTACCTCGGTTAACCATGTCGTTTGTCACGGTATTCCAAGTGACGAAAAGGTGCTGAAAAACGGCGATATCGTCAACGTCGATATCACCCTGATTAAAGATGAATTTCACGGCGATACAAGTAAGACCTTCATCGTCGGCAAATCCAGCGTGCTGGCAGAACGATTAACCAATATCTGCAAAGAAGCGCTCGATAAAGGGATAAAACAAGTTAAGCCGGGTAATCACCTGGGAGATATCGGCCATGCAATACAAACCCACGCCGAAAAGAACAGGTTTAGCATCGTGCGAGAATATTGTGGTCACGGGATCGGCAGGGTGTTCCACGATGAACCCCAGGTTCTGCATTACGGTAAACCTGGAACCGGTGTAGAACTCCTGCCTGGCATGGTATTTACCATCGAGCCCATGATTAACGCTGGTAAGGCCGCTGTAAAATTGCTGCCGGATGATTGGACCGTTGTCACCAAAGATCACAAGTTAACCGCACAATGGGAGCATACGATGCTGGTCACTGAGACCGGCTATGAGATACTGACGCATCGTAGTGACGACAGTCTGACCCGATGCGGTTGAATTAATGCAGGAATCAAGAACGACCACAATTTGTCCGAAACCCACAATTGTGAATACCATGGCCCCGATGCCAATGCTTCTGAATTCGACCAATTCACCTGGTCACTTTATCAGATGACAAGCGATCAGATGACAAGCGAATCTCAGGTGAAGCCTCAAATAACCGCTAAAGAAACGGTCAACCGTAACCTGTCGGATATATTGCTAGGCCAGAAACAGATAGTACCAGCCCTCAAGTCTGCGCTTATGGATGGCAAGCAGGAATTGGAGCGAAGATTCTACGCAGGTGACAACATCAGTGAACTTCTCTCTGATCATGCCAGGTTTGTAGATGAAATACTGCAAGTTGCATGGCGTCGATTCAACTGGGACGAGAATATCACCAGATGGAGGAAAACTCGTATCTCACTCGTCGCTGTTGGTGGCTACGGACGGGCAGAGCTTCATCCGCATTCTGATATTGATCTGCTTGTATTGCTTGAGAGAAATTCATACGACAAGCATGGGGCCAATATCCAGAGTTTTCTTACACTTCTGTGGGATATCGGCCTTGAGGTCGGTCACAGCGTGAGATCCATCAGCGAATGTAAAACGCAGGCACGACTTGATGTAACAGTGATAACCGCACTGATGGAAGGTCGCACCATTTGTGGCGATCCAGACCTTTTCCGTGATGTTGAAAGACTGATCAGCACCCGAAAAATGTGGCCACAAAAAAAATATTTCCGGGCTAAAACCGAAGAGCAGGAAGAGCGCCATAGTAAATCTGATCATACAGAATACAGCCTGGAACCGAATGTAAAAACCTCTCCTGGTGCCCTTAGAGATATCCAAAATCTGATGTGGATCGCCAAAAGACAATTTGGCTCCGTTAACTTCGACGATCTTGTAAGCCAGAGCTTCCTGACTGCTAACGAGCGGGACATATTAAGAGAAGGCGAACTCCTGCTATGGAGAATTCGATTCAGCCTACACCTGATCAGTGGCCGCGACGAAAATCGACTCTTGTTTGAGCATCAGCCAAAACTTGCTGAAATTCTCGGCTACAGAGACGATGACCAGCTCGCGGTCGAACAGTTCATGCAGGACTATTATCGTACTGCAATGACCATCAATGCGACGAGCGAACTACTTCTTCAACACTTTGAAGAAGAGATCATTGAGTCCTCGGTTAGAAACAAGGTCATTCCCATCAGCGAACGTTTTCAGATTCGAAACAATTACATCGAAGTCACCAGGGATGACGTTTTCGACAAGTATCCCCCGGCGCTCATCGAGATATTCCTTCATATTGGCAGCAACAAGAACATTGAGGGCACCAGGGCAGGAACAATTCGCTTCATCAGGCAGAATCTGAATTTAATTGATGATGATTTTCGAAAGAATCCTGAAACGACGGAAATGTTTCTTACGCTGCTCAGAACATCAGAGCGCCTGTCGTCGCAACTTCGCCTGATGGAACGCTATGGCATCCTCGGTGCTTACCTCCCTGAATTCAGCCGTGTCATTGGTCAGATGCAATTTGATTTATTTCATATTTACACGGTCGACGCACACACCCTTCAGGTTGTCAGGAATATGCGTCAGTTCAGATACAAGAATCAGGAGCAACGATTTCCGGTTGCAGCCCATATCTACCCGCGCCTGCCAAAAATCGAATTACTTTTCATTGCTGGCCTCTACCATGACATCGGCAAGGGTATGGGAGGTGATCACTCAACGCTTGGTATTAATATCGCGAGAGATTTCTGCCAACGCCATCGACTGGGCACCTGGGATACAAATCTCGTATGCTGGCTTGTTGAAAATCATCTGATTATGTCAACCACAGCCCAGCGCAAAGACACTTCAGACCCGGCAATAATTCATGAATTTGCTTCAATCGTTCAGGATCAGGTGAGGCTAGACTACCTATACGCTCTGACTGTTGCAGATATAAACGCGACCAATCCAGCTCTATGGAATAGTTGGCGAGCCACGCTAATGCGCAAACTATATGTCGAAACCAAGAAACACTTGAGACATAGCCTGGATAACTACGTAGACAGGTCAGATTATATTACCGAAACTCAAAACCACGCCATTGAGAGATTAAAGGAACACGGCCTTTCTCGCGAGGAGATCCTTGGAATCTGGGGAAGCGTGGATGGCGAATATTTCATTAGAGAATCTGTATCCGATATCGTCTGGCATACCACAGCAATCAAGAACCACGATCTGAGTGACGGGCCATTGATCCTGATACGAGATACAGCGAGCAGACGAGAGGATGAAGGCGCTACAGAGATATTTATCTATACAAAAGGCGGCAAACAACTATTTGCAACCGTTGTTACGGCAATCGGATTACTGGGTCTGGATGTAGTAGATGCAAAAATAGCCAGCAGCGACAGCGGTCTCATCTTCGACACATTTATCGTTCTTGAGTCCAATGGAAAGCCGGTCGGCCCTTTAAAGAACCGTCAGGATCAGATTAAAAACCTGCTAATCGAATACCTTGGCAAGAAAGATAAAATCATACCCGCAAACACTCGCCGAACACCTCGCCTGCTTAAGCCGTTTGCATTCAATACTGAAGTCACAGTAAGCCATGATGATGTCAACCAGTGGACTGTTCTAGGCGTTGTCTGCCCGGATCGCCCAGGCTTGCTTTCAGCAATTGCGAATATATTTGTTGATCTCAGCATTTTCCTGCACAGTGCAAAAATAACAACGCTGGGTGAACGCGTAGACGATGTATTTTATATTACAACGGAATCGGGAGGACTCGTCTGCGATACAGATTCCCTCGCACAGAGGATAAGGGACGAATTAGATGATCTTGTTCGGGATGACTCGTGAACAAGAATCTCAGCCTGCTTCATCCATATCCGTTTGAACGTTTAAACAATCTACTGGAAGACATATCGCCGACATCAGATTTTGAGTTTATCCCGCTGTCTCTGGGAGAGCCAAAACATGAAATGCCCGGGTTTCTTCTTGAACTTTTTACCGACAGGGAATTGATCAAAAAAGGCATAGGCACCTATCCGCCAACCAAAGGCACAACAGAGTTAAGGCAGGCAATCGCTGCATTTATTAACCGGCGCTACAATCTTCAGGAGATGCCTGTTGATGCAGACAACCAGGTATTGCCGGTAAGTGGTACTCGTGAAGCACTCTTTTCGTTTGCCCAGGCAGTCATCGACAACCGCGAACCCAGCGTAACGCTGATGCCAAATCCTTTTTATCAAATATACGAAGGCGCAGCTATACTCTCCGGGAGTCAACCTGAATATATACCCTGCACTGAAGAAAACCGGTTTCTGCCCGACTTTAACGCGGTAAGCGAAAGCGTCTGGGCAAGATGCAGTTTGCTTTATATCTGCACCCCGGGAAATCCAACCGGCTCGGTTATGAGCATTGGTGATATGAAAAACCTGATTGACCTGTCAGATACTTATGACTTTGTTATCGCTTCCGATGAATGCTACTCCGAAATATATTTAGATGAGAAATCACCACCGCCCGGCTTACTGGAGGCAGCGCTTAATATGGGCAGAAGTGATTACAAAAACTGCATTGTATTTAACAGCCTGTCGAAGCGATCAAACTTGCCAGGGCTCCGATCTGGTTATGTCGCTGGCGACGCCGAAGTAATCGAGAAGTATCTCCTGTATCGAACCTATCACGGTGCTGCTATGTCGATACACAACCAGCAACTCAGTGAAGCAGCCTGGAAAGATGAGAATCACGTTCGCGAAAACAGACAGTTGTATCGGGAAAAGTTCTCCGCTGTTCTAGAAATTCTGGAACCCGTCTGGCCCATGACCACTCCAGAGGCTGGTTTTTACCTCTGGCCAGAAACACCGGTTAACGACACTGAATTCACCCGCAAACTCCTAGAACATACCAATGTGAAAGTACTGCCGGGCAGCTACCTGTCACGTACCGTCGATGGAATCAACCCGGGCAAAAATCGTGTTCGGATGGCACTGGTTGCTACCCTGGCCGAATGTCTTGACGCAGCCACGCGGCTTCGATCCTTCATGGAAGCAAAGCGCTATCTGAAATAATGTCTCATCCGAACCCGGCTTATCCTAAGCCGCCGGGTGCAGCGTCCTACACCAATTGATGTATAATAACCGGTTTCCCACGATCAATAGCTGCAACTAACGGTATTCAATCATGTATTCATCAGACTTCTTCAGCCTTGCCTTCGGCATAGGTACCAAAAACAAGAAAGGACAATGGTTAGAAGTGTTCTACCCGGTCCCGGTATTCAGACCAACGCCTGAAAACGTTGACAGTATCGCAGGTATCCTCGACTACAAGGGTGGCAATACAGATATTGATCTCACCAACGAACTCATTGGCAAACTCGCCTCGGTCGAACATGACAGCAGGCAGCAGGA
>CAZJRI010000014.1:56748-60021 GCA_964548025.1 uncultured Pseudomonadales bacterium | reverse complement strand
TATCGTATGCCACCACACCTGACGCTGCAGTCAGCGCAAGTGCAACACCAAGCAGATGACCAAAGAAACGGACAGCAAGTGCGACTTTTCCTTCTTTGAACGCGGCCTCCAGTCCTCCACTTTCAGACCTTCTCTCATAGACGACTAATCGATATTTGGTAACAATGGCTAACAATAGCTGCGTAATGACGAAAGCTGCCAGAACTACCAGCAATCCGTTGATAGTATCACTTTCGACCCACAACATGACTGCCCGTAAAACAAGCCCAGTCGCGATCGTATTGGCTGCATCGACAAGTGCTGCTGCAAGGTTACCACCCTTAATTTCTTCCTGGATTTCTATTCCCCTCAAGAGGAATTTATCCTGCGCCAGACGACCGGTCTTGATTAGAACCAATCCAAGAACGCCATATGCCAGAACACTTACGATCTCATTAAGATAGGTTTCACCGGGCTCACCGGATACTGCACCAGTCAACATTAGTGCAAGGGATACTATTCCGGCCGCCATCGCAATGCCGAAGGCAAAGTTATCACGAGAAGCCAGTTCTTCGGCACTATTTACGTTTGCGACAATACCGGTAACGAACCGAAGCGCCGATATCATTACCACTGCTATCGCCAGATCAATTATCAACAACTGGTATATGTAGGTATCGACTTCACTAAGATTAAACAGATCACCCATCGATTTGTTCCTTACAGTTATGCCTGCTATTTGCCCCGTGATGTACCACGAGAAGTTCTGAATCCGCTATTTCTGGTACTGCTCTGAAATTTACTCGCCGATGCTGTGCTCTTCGAGTATGGGCTTTTGAATGCCGACTTCTGTTTGGCCAGACTCGATTTGCTCATGCCGGTCGCCCCTGATCTCGCTTTTGAATAGGGGCTCTTGTGTTTTCCGCTACCGCCAAACTGTTTTCGCGCCCGACTATCTACGTCAGTCTGGGCGGCTCGTTGGGAACGAGAAGTATAAGAATTTCTGCCGATGTCGTGATAGTAAGAGTATCCCCTTCCACCAGCCCAATCGTTGTAGTAGTAACGATTGCCACCAAACATGCTACTGAAGAAATGATACTGACCGTACCATGCCCAGAAAGACCCACCTGAACCATGGGACCAGCGACCGTAGTGCGGATTGCCAATGTACTGACTCCCTGCACCATAGTCTTTCGCTGAATTGCCTTTTAGATCATTTTGCTTCGAAACAGAATTTACCCGGGCCAATTCACCTTTTGATAAATCAGCAATTACATTCACCGTGTCCGACATCGCATCATTGAAAGCGCCAGTATCGGCTGCTGACTGAATTAACTGCAGCTCTTCGACCTTCTCAACCCAGGAGTCAAACTTCTCGGATTCATCTCGCACCGCCACAAACCTGGACTGGAGGCTTTGATAAATTGGATTTGCTGTCGTTGCCTCTTTTTCAAGTTCTTTCAAAAGGGGTGCCAGTTCAGGGCGACTCTGACTGAGGACTTTGACGTATTGCTTGATGATGCTGGCATTTCGCAGGCTACCGCCTTCAATTGCCCTGGTTAGCTCTTTCAACCGTTTTTCAGTAGAGAGTAATTCACTCTCCACCTGACCGTCTCCTGAACTGCATGCTGCCAGGAACGTTACAAGTGCCAGAACGAAGCAAGTTCGATACCTATTCTGCATTAGATCCTCACTGACTGCTTTCGAACTCTGACATATTATGTCAAAGTAACAATTAACTCAATGTTCTTATGCTACCCGTTTTGATTTTCTTTTTTCGGTTTCAACTTCAGTGAAGCAGAGTTGAGGCAATATCGTTGGCCTGTGGGGGCAGGACCGTCCGGAAATACATGCCCCAGATGCGCATCGCATTCTGCGCAGACCACCTCGGTCCGCCGCATAAAAAGACTTCGATCCTCTTTATTTTCAACAGATTCATTTGATATTGGCTGCCAGAAACTTGGCCAGCCGGTACCTGAATCATACTTGGTCTCTGAATCGAACAAATCACTGCCGCAACAGATACACTCGTAGACACCATCCGTTTTCGTATCCCAGTATTCACCCGTAAATGCCTTCTCAGTGCCTTTTTTCCGGGTAATCTTGTACTCCAGATCAGTTAACTGAGCCTTCCATTTATCCGGCTGTTTTTCAATCTTGGCCATTTATCCGATTCTCAATTGCATCAGACTCGATGCTCGCATGTTTTGAGTATGCCATCAATATCTTAAGTTCCTGTCAGAGCGAGTCAGCCGCGTGCCAAATTTCACTTTGAGAAGCTATAATGCATTTCATGGCAGACATGAATATCGAGAATTTCTACCGTCATATCGCCAAAATACTCAGTATTTTGTACTCACACTTCCCGACCAAGGCACCTGTCTACGTCGATGAAGTGGCAGGTGTTGACGAACCCGACGAATATGGTTTGCACAGCCCGACCTATACAGCCGGATTCTTTGCTTTGCTATGGCTGGCGGAAGAAGATTTTCTGAGATATACAGATACAATACGTCAGGATGGTATTGACCAGGCCACGCTTACGCATAAAGCTTTTCTGAAACTTTCGGCAATCGCAGACCCAATCTACGTCGAACCTTTTCTACACCCTGAAGAATCCAATGTCGTTAGCCTGCAGCCTGTTGAAGATCTCAGCCCATCAATGCAGGAAGATCGTAAACTCGTTATTAATCAACTCAGATCAGCACTCAAAAGCGGGTCTTCCATCGCGATCAGCAAGGTAATCACCCACATACTTCAAAGTTAGATAGTTATCGATTTAACCGACAACAGGGCATAGCACAGCATCTTCGTAACCTGTTACAACCCGTATGAACCCAGACAAGGATCGGTCCAGGTCCGCATCACCGGTATCGACCCTGAGTGTTGAGTCAATCTGTTGCAGTTTCGTTTTACTGGCAATCACAATGATATTGTCAGGACCGACCGCATTTATAATCCGGGGGCTGAATTGTTGATTCCCACGACCAAAGATATGACCCTGACCACCAATAACGCTGATAATAATCCTGCAGGCACCTCGTTTGGTTACCTCAAATAGCTGCTCTTCATAAGCATCTGCCAGGAGCAATTCTCCATTAGAAATCACATCAACGCCCAATAAGGTATTTGGAAGTCCAAGCTGATTCATAATGGCTGCTGTTGTAGACCCTGAACCAATGAAGTAAGTGGTATCTGCTTCCAATTGCTCGACAACTTCTGCAGCTATCTCTTCGACCACCAGCGCTTCCACTTCCCTTCCACTACTTTTTACCTGCTGGATATACTTAAGCT
>CAZJRI010000014.1:29028-56738 GCA_964548025.1 uncultured Pseudomonadales bacterium | reverse complement strand
CACCCAGAGCGTCCCATAGTAGCGGGTTCTGATGGCACCCTCTCTGAAGGATGCCTCATCTATATCCCTTACTTCTGCCTGTCTCACCGATACAAGCTCGCCAATCGCCATCTGGCCAATCACCTTCGCAGCACTCGCGGGGTTGTTGGCAAATACCCCGGAATGCATTTTTACGCCACATGGTATACCCAGAACTGCCTGGTTTTTATCAACGACATCAACCAGATCACAGGCAGTGCCGTCTCCCCCGGCAAATAAAAGCAGATCAATATTCTCCTGCTGCAATTGCTTCACCACTGATCGTGTATCTTCAGCAGTTGTTTTCATGGGGATCTCAATATCGAGAACATCTGCTTTAAAGCCAACTTTTTGACAAACCAACTGCCCCATCTCTCCTGGTGCCGTGACGATGGAGAGTTCGTTCGCAAATGACAAACAGTCTGATAAAGTTTTAGAAACCCGTTCACTCACCTGGCTGAATGATCCCCTGGCCTCAGCCTGCCTCACTGTTTCATCTCCATCTGACCCCTTCAATCCGGCAGGGCCACCTACACCGGCAAGTGGATTTAAAACCAATCCTAGTCTCAGGGGCATATTAAACCTTTAATCAGGCGTCGAAGTGAGCTGAAGTGGATCATCAAATGTTTGCAGCCTATGAACTTCTTCAGGTATTTGACCTTAATCTTTTCACGACAGCACTGAACGTAACCACTACTTCATCTTTGACAAATATCCTGCCTGTCAAAAAAACCATCGAGCCGGTTTTACGACTGACCTCAACATCGCATTCGACGATATTGCCAATCTCAGCAGCCGACACAAATTCACTGTTAAAACTAACCGTAATGCAGCTTTCATCCTTGTAGTGATCCGTCGCTTCCATGCAGAGGGAATAATCAGCGAATGTCATCAGGATGCCACCGTGCACGATGCCATGGGTATTGCAATGTTTCTGGTCTGCTTCAAACGCATAGTGAAGATTGCCATCATCCTCGCAGTAGTAGAAAGGGCCGATCCTGTCTTCTGCAGGATCGAAACCAGGCTCAGTAATATAATGATCAGGTAACATATCAGTCAGGTAACCTTTGATAGTGAAAACTGGAAGTATAATTGATCGCCGGGGAGGATAGTGCATCAGCGAACTTTTTAGCCCGCGATGGCAATCCTGCGTTAATCAACTGGTCAGCTTCAGATTTGATTGCCTGTTTGAATTCCAAAGACGGCAATTCAGGACTATCTGCACTCACATTGAACCTGATACCTGCTGCGATACTCAGAATCCACTCAACCGCCTGCGGCCTGGCTTCGAGTTCTTCAAACTGCCGTTGCATCTTCTTGTCTCGCACAGGTTCGTACCAATAACCAAAATCGACAAGTAGTCTCCTGCCAGCACCGGCCAGACACCAATGAGCAATCTCATGGAGTGCACTTGATGCAAAGTCTTCGCGAAAGTAGATCGTATGATATCCCGAATTGTCCGATCTGCCCGCTTCCGCATGATCCGATTGCGGTATATACAACGGCTCGGTTGCACCACCGACCAATTGAGTCTTATGCGAATCTTTAAATGTCTGGTCAAATACGGAAATAATTCTGTCGGACGCGATTTGCTTATCTTTCAACGCGTCTCACCTTATTCAGGCTCGAGTTCAGTATTCGGTATACATACGGTCCGGGATAACCTGTCTGTATATTCCGTCGATAGAAATTCCCTGCCTGCAAGTAGATGATTCAAGTACCACCTGGTTGGTTTCAAACCTTCCTGTATATGTGAGGAGTTTGCGACATACGCCCAAACATCGAGAACGCCGTTTGCAGTTGAAATTGGCACAAGGCGACGATCATACCTGACGGGATAGCCTTCAAACGGATCCATAATGGTGATCTGCTTTTCATCAGCGAGGTGATAGACGACACCTTCGACCTGGTGACCAGATTTTTGCATGATATTTGCTGATGCGGCACCCGGGTATTTCACTGACCGTTTATTAAAGGTAAGGGTATAACTCGATAAAATACCAGACTCGCAATGTGAAAAATCCATTTTTCGATCTTTCACACGAGCAGGATTCATATTGCTCCCGTAAGCAAAGTAGTAGTGCATAGCAGCTACCCTTTCCTTATCCAGTATCTGAATTCACTCTCATCCTTCTCATGATGAACCAATTCATGCTTCAGGAATTTGCAGTAGTTCGGGAAGTCCCAGGACGTTGACGGATCTGTGGCAATCACCTTCAATATCTGCCCGGAAGACATATCCATTATCTTGTTTCGCGCCAACATAAGGGGTTCAGGACATCGTAATCCCCTGGCATCGATTATTGCATCTGCTTTTTCACACACTGCGTCTCAACTCTTTCCAGCTTATCTATCTATTACATAATTCTCTTTCGAATAGCGCTTTTGTTCAACAACATCATACCGACCGTGACTCATCGCTGTATATGAAGCCCAGGTGGCCAATCTGGTCTCTGCTGTCGGTTAATTGCTAACTTCTCCCGGGTACCGGTCAATCAGATAAACAGCAACTGCTCTGCGTTCTTCGTCGTTCAAGGGGAATACGGGCATCGGTGTATTGGGTCTTCGAATGTATTCTGCCATAGTTTCTAAATTATATTTATTACCAAGATTTTCAAGCACTTTAAGCCCTTTTCCAGAATCGTCATGACAACTGACACATTGAAAATGCTCAAACATTTCCTGGCCTTTCGACAACATATTTCTACGGGCTTCATCAGTCAGCAACGATAGTGTCTCATCTGCATCATACTTAATCGTTTCGATACCAGCATCGAGCACCTGGGTTTCACCATAGGCAACCCGATAGATCACGCCAAAGTAATCGTCGGAAAAGTAGATTGCACCGTCTGGACCTTCAGCTACCTCAGCGGGTCTTCCGAATACCTCGTCATCAACAAGGAATCCCGTGACGAAATCTTTCTCGATGACCCGCTGACTACTGTCCCAGTGCATTGAAACCATCTTGTAACCATCTTTCTCGCTTCGATTCCAGGAACCATGCAGCGCCACTATTGCCGCGCCATGATATTCCGGCGGAAATTTGTCCTCACGTATGAATTCAATACCGAGGGGGGCATTGTGAGCCTTGTATCCAAACACCGGCGCAATCGAAGATTCGATGATCTCCTGCTGACCATCACCAAAATCAGGATCAGCCAGTTTATCTCCGTTGGCGAACGGCCAGCCATAATGCGCTCCCTCTATCACCTGATTTAGTTCACACGGAGGAAAGTCGTCTCCAAGCATGTCGCGACCATTATCCGTTGCATAAATCTGACCATCGTTGGGAGACCAGTCGAAACCCGCACTATTGCGCAGCCCTCTTGCAAAGATGGTTTCATTCTTACCATCCGGGCTGTACCGCACCATCGACGCTCTCCTTTCGTCCAGCTCAATACAGACATTACAGGATGAACCCATAGCAACGTACATCATATCGTCCGGGCCGAATCTCAACGTTTTTTTCCAATGATTACCGCCTTCAGGTAGCCCGGTCACCAGGCGTTCATATTCACCAACAACATTACCTGTTGTATGATCAAACCGGACGCGACCAATCGCATCTGTTTCGGCTATATAGAGCCAGTCCTTGAAGAAATCCAGTCCATTGGGGCCATTTAAGCCGTCAATCAGGACCCTCTTTCCGTCAGCCTTATAGTCATCATTTTCATCCCGCTCAAGCAGCATGACCTTGTCGAGATTCGGATTGGCAACAAGAAGATCACCACTGCGTGAGAAGCGCAATACACGGGCATTCTGCACCCCTTCTGCATATACGCCAATGGAGAATCCTTCTGGCACGGTAATTCCTGCGCTTACCTTCGATGCATCATAGTCATCACCACCCAACGGGAAATTTACGCCACCCACATAGAGTCGAGCAGCCACGACGAGTACCAAAATCAAGGTAAGGAGACCACCAAACGTATATAGTCCCCATTTAACAAATCTGTTCATCTATTTTTCTCTACCGGCAGTTCTTTTAATGTTGAACTTTCACTAACGGCGGATGCTACTTGAGCAACCTAACCCCTGCAAGCTAACCCCTGCAAGCTCACCAACAAATCCTGCTGCCGTGGTAAAATTTGAAGGCTTGACTGATGTCAAAGGTAATATCACAGCTATTATGCCGTTTATAATTGGGTGCATTGCACCCGGATTCAAAACCATCCTGCCCGATGAGCACCACTATGGCATCAAATCCTGAATCAGGCAGGTTAGTGTCCGCTCTGACGATTTTTCTCGGGGCGTTTCTTCTATTCTTCATTCAACCCCTGGTCGCCCGGCAACTGCTGCCATCTTTTGGTGGTGCCGCCTCTGTGTGGCTAAGCTGCCTGCTTTTCTTCCAGTTATTTCTCTTGCTTGGTTATTGTTATGCACATGTTCTCCGTGTTTTGTTTGCTCCGGTATTGCAGGGGGCGATCCATATCTGCCTTATAATATTTTGTATCGCACTAACGTTGTTCAACGGGCCAATACTGACCTCCGACGTTGGCACAACAAATCCACAAACAGAGATTGCCCTTAAATTATCTGCGGGAATTGGCCTCCCTTTTATCTTGCTGGCTGCAACCAGTCCCCTTGTACAGAACTGGTACAGTCTCTCAAGTCAAAATCCCTACAGACTCTACGCTCTGTCTAACGCGGGATCACTGCTTGCATTACTAAGCTATCCCTTTCTCATCGAACCGGGCTTTACTATCACCGAACAATTTAATTTCTGGATAATCGGAATTTCAATATATCTCATGCTTTCTGCAATCATTCTAAAATCTCTCTTACCCCATACCGGTAGACAAATAAATCAGCCGCTCTTCAGGGAAAATTCAATCAGTCGAATCTACTGGGTTTCACTCTCTGCCTGTGGCGCACTCTTACTTCTGTCTACAACTAACGAATTAATCCGAGAGGCGGCGCCCATTCCTCTCTTGTGGGTATTACCACTATCTGTTTACCTCATCACATTTATCATTTGCTTTGACAAACCCCGGTGGTATAGAAGGCCGCCCTATTTCAGTCTTTTCGGGATTTCACTCATCGTACTAACAATACTGTACGAATCAGATACCGAATTGGTTCTGGTTATCCAGATTTTTGTCTATTGCCTGGTACTTTTTAGCGGCTGCATGATCTGCCATGGCGAGATGGTCAGGCGCCGACCCAATTCTGATCAATTAACCGAGTTTTATCTGTTCCTGTCGGCAGGCGGTGTCATCGGTGCCTTCATCGTCAACATGCTGGCCCCGTTTCTTTTCAGCGGCTACTACGAGTTTGAAGTCGCGATCATACTGACTGTTCTGCTTGGCAGTCATTCCGCCATTGCCTCACGGACCTCCTTTGTCAAACCCCTGCGCATTCTCGCGGTCAGTGCCGCCTCCTTCCTTTTTCTATTCTTCGCTGGCTTTGACAAATCAGGTACCGCAGAAGAACTGAGTTCCTCCCGCAGTTTTTACGGCGTTTTGAACGTCGTTGAATTGCAGGCAGATACACCCGCTGCGCACAATAAGCTGTTTAATGACAACATCAGTCATGGATCGCAATTGACGGGTGAGGAGTACCGCCACATACCCAATACCTATTACAGTTATCAGAGTGGCGTAGGCAAAACCCTGCTCAACTTCCGCAAGAAACACCGTCGAGTCGGAATCGTTGGACTTGGCGCCGGTACCATCGCAGCTTACGGGAATGAGGATGATCAATTCAGGTTCTATGAGATTAATCCGGCTGTCCTTGAGATAGCTAACAGTTATTTTACCTACCTCAGGGATTCCAAAGCAGATATCACCATCGTAGAAGGAGATGCCAGACTTTCACTCGCCCAGGATCTGGCAAACGGATATGTTTTTGATATCCTCATCATCGACGCATTCAGCGGAGACGCAATTCCCACGCACCTGCTAACTGCCGAAGCATGGCAGTTATATTGGAAACTCCTCAATGAAAATGGTGTGCTGGCAATTCATCTTTCAAATAAATACATCGATCTGATTCCCGTTGTGCAATTTCACAATGATCGCCAGGGCAATACACGGTTGGTTCAGATTGATAACGAGGATGACCCGAGTTGGGATATCAATGCAGCAAGCTGGCTGTTGCAGACAAGCAACAGACCTTTTCTCGCTGGCATAAAGGAGGCGGTGCTACCACCAATAACAGACAAGCAACCGATGCTATGGACGGACGAGAAGGCTGCAATACTTGGACTTCTTTATTGAATCAAATGATAGTGGATATTCCCTGATGCCCTCCCCACTGAAAAGGTGCCGCGCTAATCATCATATTCATCCTTCGTTACGATGGAGCAGCTATTTGATTCAGAATCGAAGACAATAAAAGCCGTTTCTGCCCGCAATTGGGCAAGCACCTGTTGGATTTTCTTATCCAGGTCTACCTCCTGCAGCCCATATTCGGTGCCTTCACGGGTTACGAAGTCTTCAACCACGCCGGTCAGCGCATCCTCAGTCAGGGACTGCCACGGAATTCTCATTTGGTAGATCTTTTCATGTTTCCCGCACCTAAAGGCAAAATATTCGCTATCATATAAATCAGAAGTTCGATTCGATCAAGTTACTAATAAAAGGAGCCCCTGCTTCAATGAATCAGCAAGTGCCGAATCTACTGATAGTTGAAGATGAACCTATTACCCGTTCTCAACTTGCCACTCACTTCGAAAAGGAAGGCTACCACGTATATTCGCTTGAAGATGCACATGGAGCCGATGAACTGATTTCAGAAAACAATATCGAGTTATGTCTGATCGACATAAACCTGCCGGGCAAAGATGGACTAACGCTCACAAGGGAACTGAGGAGCAAATCTGATATAGGCATCATTCTGGTGACGGTAAAGATGAGCAGATTGATCGCATCATCGGCCTGGAAAGTGGCGCAGATGACTACGTGGTTAAGCCATTTGACCTAAGAGAACTGCTATCTCGAGTTAAGAATCTGCTCTGGCGCGTCAAGGCACACGAAAGTCAGAAGGAGAAAGGTTTCAAACGTACCTTTGCCGGTTGGTCGCTTGATCTCAATAAACGTGAACTGATTACACCTGACGAACAGGTGCAGCCCCTGTCTGCCGGGGAATTTCATCTGCTGCTGGCCTTGATTGAAGAAGCCGGGCAGGTACTGACCCGGGACCATTTAATGAACAAGATTCGAAATCGCGAATGGTATCCGGATGACCGCTATATTGATGTCCTGGTTGGTCAGGTTCGACGTAAATTTCGTCAATTCACACCTGAAACAACATTTATAAGCACGATTCACGGGACAGGTTATCTATTCGCCCCCACTGTCCGATAGGCTGTACAACATCTCAGTGCATTCTCAGTGTAAGATTAGCGCCTGCCAATCATTTCACCAAGCCTGACCTATGATTTCTGTAAACGGCTACAGCAATCTACAAATTATCTACCAAAGTACCGTAACCCTGGTTTACTCGGCCAGGCGAACGCGCGATGGCAAACAGGTCATTTTGAAACAACTGCGCCCTGAGATCGCGTCACCTGATCAGGTGGCTCACTACCGAAAAGAATTCGAGATACTGCAATCGCTGGATTCCGGACAGATTATTAAAGCCTACGACCTGATCGAGCAAAATAATACGCCAATACTTGTAATGGAAGACGCCGGACATCAATCATTGCATCAGGTACTTCGAAAAGGTCAACTCTCTCTACTCGAGAGTCTTGAAGTTACCCACAAGATTGCAGAGGCACTGGACTGCCTGCACGCAAACCATATCATTCACAAAAATATCAACCCGACAAATATCCTGTACGACAAAGATTCGAATGATGTAAAACTAATCGACTTCAGAATTGCAAGTCAACAAAAGGCTTTCATCACAACCGATACCAACGATATATTCGAGGGATCTCTCACCTATATCTCCCCGGAACAAACCGGCCGACTTAATCGATCACTGGATTATCGATCTGATCTTTATTCCCTTGGCGCTGTTCTCTATCAACTGCTCACAGGAAACCCACCTTTTAGAGCCGAGGATTCACTTCAACTTGTTTTCCACCACATTGCCAGACAACCCGTACCACCAGCGGACATCGACCCGAAAATACCCGCGGCACTAAGCCGCGTTACGCTTAAATTGCTGGAGAAAATGCCAGAGGACCGTTATCAAAGTACATTTTCAATAAAGCAGGATCTATCACTTTGTATCGACACCCTCAGAGATAATGCCAGGGATATTTATTCCCTGGATTTTGAAGTTGCACTGGATGACATACCTGAACAGCTCAACATCCCCGAGAAGCTGATGGACCGTGAAAAGCAACTATCACAGATGAGCCAGACAGCATCGACGGTCGAAAAAGGCGGTTGTGAAACCATTATCTGTACTGGTGATACCGGTGTCGGTAAGACTGCATTAGTCAGGGAATTTCACAAGGACTTGTTATCCAGAGGTGCTTACCTCGCCAAGGGGCGATCTAATGTCATTAGCTCTGAGGTTCCTTATAGTGCCTTATCCGCTGCACTGGGCGACCTTTCAAGGCAGCTATTGACTCAGGATAATCTGCCTTCAATCCGACAGAGACTTCGCCAGGTACTTAGAGGCAATATTGCTCTACTATCAGAAGTAGCGCCTGAGCTCACCAGAATCATCGGAGATGCCCCTGACATCGAGGATCTGCCGACTACACCATTGGAGGCCAGGAACCGACTGCTCAACAGTATTGAGAATTTTATCGGCGCGCTGTCTCACGATGACAGAATATTCGTCCTCTCGATCGACAACATACAATGGATTGATCGGGCATCACTCGAGTTGATTCAGGGGTTAATTGACCGTCGAACACCCTGTTTTCTGCTAATTGCCGCATTTCGCTCAAATGAAGCCGAGCGAGATATGACATCAGCTATTTCAACCACGGAGATTAATAAATCATTCCATAATGCCAGATTTATTGCTCTCGATAATCTTCCAATCGCCGCGGTGGCTTCGATGGTCTCGGATTCACTCTTTCGAACAATTGGAGAAGCTCTGCCACTTGCTGAGATTATTCATTCAAAAACCAGTGGAAATCCCCTCGCAGTAAGAGAGTTTCTTACAAACATCAACGACAAAGAACTGGTGTTTTTTGATCGCGAACACCGAGAGTGGAATTGGAATTCTGATCTTGTTTCCACTGAACCACCAACAGAAAACGTGAGTACACTGCTCGCACAGAAATTTATCCATCTCGAACCCTCGACAGCGCGCTTGCTTAAGATCGCTTCATGTATAGGAGATGAATTTAACCTGGACACAATCAAGAATGTATCGGGCCTGTCATTTTCAGAAACCTCCGCACTGTTATTAAATGCAATTCGGGAAGGCTATATTTTCTACAGCCCGATCTCATCAAAGCCGGATAAAAAGATCTATTACCAGTTTTCTCATGAGGGCATCCAACAGGCCGCTTATTCTCTCCTTGACTCGAATGAGCGTCGACAAATCCATACTCAGATCGGTAATACCTTTCTTGATGGTCTTCAACCTGATCAGAAAGATAATATCTTTGACATAGTCAATCAGCTAAACAACAGTTTCGAGAGCCCCGAATCGGACAACATCGACAAAAAGAAACTTGCAGAACTAAACCTTTCTGCAGGTCGAAAAGCTAAACAGGCTGCAGCCTTTCAGGCTTCATTCAAGTATCTGCGGACCGCAATTGCGTTGCAGGGTCAAAACATCTGGGTCCAGTACAATCAAAGCCTTGAAATGCACCTTGAAGCTGCTGAGACCGCTTATCTTTGCGGAGACAACGGGCAGATGGATCTTCTGTTGAATATCGCATTAAGTCACGCAAAGAATCCAGTAGATCAATCTCGTTTCCATGAAATCAAGCTGCGCTCACTCATCGGCAGTAATGATTTTGAGAAAGCCATCAAACTCGGTCACCGTGTGTTGGCCTTGCTGGGGCTGCCACTTCGACAAAGCCTGACAACCACCTATCGAATTACGCTCGGGATCAGACTTCTGCATCAGACAATTCGAATGAGCAGACAATCCGGCCAGCAAACAATGACGGATCCTACGATGTTGGCAGCGATGAGAGTCCTGATGCTGCTCAGTCAGGCGGGATATTTAACGGCCAGCGAATTGACCACAATATATATACTGAAAATGACCCAGCTTTCGTTGAAACACGGGATGGCGCCGGAATCTTCATTCGCATATCCGATGTTCGGTGCACTCCTGATTACCTCGCTTGGCACAATCGAATCCGGATATCGATTTGGAATGCTGGCAAAAGAAAACCTTAACGAAACCAACAAGGATCTTCACTGCCGAACACTGACGCTGGTAACTAATTTCATTCTTGTCTGGAAACAGCCAATTAAGGAATCACTGGAACCTCTGGCCAATGCCTATCGCATCGGTATTGAAACTGGCGACATCGAATTTGCACTGATAGCAGCCGTCACCGGATCAGCAAATGCATTCATGCTCGGTCACGATCTGAATAGTCTTGATACTAACCTCAGCCGTTACAATCAAAAAGCCAGTGATTACAATCAGACACCTATGTTGAGCATAGGCTCAATATATCAGCAGGCGGTCAGGAACCTAATTCAAGAGAATACCGCGCCATGGCTGCTCGAGGGAGAGGTTTTCAGCGAGAGTCAGCTAGTTCCCTTTCTCCAAAAAAGCGGTGATGAGACCAGCATCGCAAACCTGTATATCGTTAAACTGTTCATGTCAGTGCTCTTTAACCACGCGGAACATGCGATTGCCTATGCAGAGCAGGCTCGCCAACGAATATACTCGGTCGCATCATCGCCTCTGGTGCCCTTTTTTATTCTGTATGAAAGCCTCGCTTGCATTATGATCTTCAAGAGATCACCCCCAGTGCGACGTATAAAGCTTGCACTTCGCATCAAGCTGAATCAACGCCAGCTTCGAAAATGGGCACAGCATGCACCACATAATAATCTGCATGCCTATCATCTCATCGAAGCGGAGCTCGCTCAGGTTTCTGACAATGCATCAAAGGCTGTTGACAATTATGAACTCGCTATCCACTACGCTACTCAGAATGGTTTTCTCAAAGATCTTGGTCTTTCATGTGAACTTGCGGGACGATTCTACGAAAACACAGGAAGACATGAACTCGCCCTGTTTTACTTTCGAAAAGCGCGTTCAAGCTATGTAAGGTGGGGCGCCCTGGTCAAGGTTGCAGCGATCGACAGTGAATTTATCGAACTTGGCGAAGACGAATACCTGAGTCATCGATTCAGTAATAATGCAATTCCGTCGCCGCAGCGTTTTAACGGTGAACACTCTCGCTATGACAATTTTCTTGATCTGGGCTCGGTCATCAAGGCATCTCATGTACTGTCCGGCGAGGTTATTTTAAGCAACCTGCTTGAAAGGCTTATGCAAGTCGCATTAGAGAACGCCGGTGCTCACAATGCAAGTCTGATACTACAACAGGATGAAGGTCTTTGTGTTGAGATAGCAAGCAGGTTCACTGGTTCGACCACGGAACACCAGTTACAGAATTTACCGATCGATTCTGCCACAATGCTACCCATTTCAATTATCCAATATGTGGCAAGGGCCCAGGAAGATCTGGTACTCGATGATGCTCAGAACGATGATATCTTCACACAGGATGAGTACATCATTACAAATAAACCAAAATCTATTTTGTGCATTCCGATTCTAAGCAAATCTCATCTAACAGGTATCTTATACCTGGAGAATATGCAAACCACCCAGGCATTTACCCAGGACAGAGTTGCCACGCTGAAGCTGATCGCATCTCACTCAGCCATTGCCATCGAAAATGCTCGCTTGTATCAGCAACTCAATGATTCAAGAAACAAGTACCTGTCTCTATACCAGAACGCAGTAGAAGGAATAATCGAGCTCAATATGAGTGCGGAGCTAACCACAGTTAATCCTGCCGCAACCCAGTTGATGGGTTATCGCCCGCCTGGTTCGGGTAAACCGCCACAAAAACTCGACTTTCAGAAAATATTTGTTGAGGATCTGCAAATGCAGGAATTTGTGAAAACCCTGTCAGAGCAGAAGCGGGTGGTTGGATTCGAAGCGCAGGTATATAAAGTTGATAGAACGAAATTGTGGGTCTCACTTTCAGCCCAACTTATCGAGGACGAAAATGGCAATCCCGAACATATTGAGGCTTCATTCACCGATATCACAGAGAGAAAAAGAAGAGAACGAGCGGAACAGGAGAAAAGGCTTGCAGAAGCGGCCGCTGAAACGAAAACACAGTTTCTAGCCAATATGAGCCATGAGATCCGTACACCAATGAACGCGATCATCGGTTATACGGATCTTGCACTTAATACACCTCTCGATGATGCGCAGAGTACTTATCTAAAAACGATAAAGAGTTCGTCTGACCACCTTCTCAGGGTCATCAATGACATTCTAGATATTTCCAAGATCGAATCCGGCAAGCTGGATCTTCAAAAAACACCTTTTCGACTACACGACATTTTTGACGACATAGAAAGCCTTTTCAAACTGGAGGCAGAAGCAAAAAACCTTCAACTTTCGTTGCCTGAGAAGAACAATATTACAATGCAATCACTCGTTGGTGACCCGGCAAGAATTGGCCAGGTAGTCATCAATCTGGTGAGTAATGCGATCAAATTCACCAACTCGGGTCGTGTTAGCGTAGACGTGGACCAAGAGCGACTTCAGGATGAATCCATTTGTCTCAATTTTACGGTTTCGGATACAGGTATCGGTTACGGTTTCGGATACAGGTATCGGTATCGATGATTCAGACATTGAAAACATTTTCGAATCCTTCAGCCAAACCAATTCTTTATCTGACGCTGGTGGTACGGGACTGGGACTCACCATTTGCAGACGGCTCGTGCACATGATGCATGGTCAGATTCACGCGACCAGTACACTGAACAAAGGGAGTAACTTTTTCTTCAATGTAATCGTGGAAGATTGCTTAGAACATACTCTCCCTCTGGTACAAGCTGATCGAAAAGGTGCAGCCGGTAGAGCCGAACCTCAAAACGGACCGCGACTGCTAATCGTTGAAGACAATATCATCAGCCAGAATCTTGCCAGAGAAATACTCGGTAAATCCGGCTATCAGGTCTCGGTCGCCGACAATGGAAAGATGGCACTCAATATCCTGCAAGCTGACAGATTCGAAGCTATCCTGATGGACTTGAGAATGCCGGTAATGGACGGGATTCAAACTATCAGAGAAATCCGAGCCAATCCCGATTTGAGAGAGGTACCTGTTATCGCTATCTCTGCAGGTGTACTGGACGAAGAAATCAAAACTGCACTTGGCGAAGGCTTCGATCACTATATTACCAAGCCCGTTAATTTTGATTCACTGATAGATCTCTTGTGCGAAATAACCCAGCAACCCGGGAAACAAATTACAACGCCTACCCAACTAATGAAGATTCAGCCCATCAGGGGGATCGATTTTAGCCAGGCGCTTAAAACACACGATCATGATCAGGAACTCCTAACGCAACTCGTGGGTGAATTTGTGAGAATCTACTCACAGGCAGACGAGGAACTATCATCGCTTGTTGAAGACAACAATATGGATGAAGCGGAACGACTCGCTCACAATATAGCGGGTGTCGCAGGTGGTTTTGGGGCGAATCAATTAATGCATTCTGCACGTTCGATCGAGCAAGTTCTTATCCGCGGTGAAAGACCTGAACCGGCGGACCTGTCGGGTTTTAATCACGAACTTAAGAACTTCGTTCTCGCCATCGAACAGTATCAGGTACAGAGTTAACAACTGATCTCACCAGGGAATTTATCTTTGCCAGTCAATTCTGAACAAGAGTGGGTTAGATATTCGTAACCGATATCTGCTTAACCGACGCAACCTGCTGGAAATCGTAAAGATCTGTATCCAGGAGGTGCGAAGGTACCACATCAGTGATCGCACGGAAGATCGTTTCCAGACGGCCAGGATGTTGCCTGTCCCAGCTTTTTAGCATTTCCTTTATCACTGGTCGCTGCAAATTATCCTGGGAGCCACAGAGATTGCACGGGATAATAGGCATTTCTTTATATTTTGCATATTGCTCGATATCGGATTCTCTGCAATATGCCAATGGGCGAATCACAATATTCTCACCATCGTCACTGACCAGTTTAGGTGGCATTGTTTTCAATTTGCCACCATGGAACATGTTAAGAAATAAGGTTTCAATAATGTCGTCTCTGTGATGGCCCAGAGCAATCTTGGTAAATCCGTTCTTTTTGGCATGTTTATAGAGGATTCCACGGCGAAATCTTGAACACCAGCCACAGTAGGTCTTACCTTCAGGTACCATCTCTGTAACCAGCGAATAGGTATCTTCTTCAATAATCGAAAACTCAACATCAATGGATTTGAAATAGGCCGGTAAAATGTCCTGGGGGAAGCCGGGTTGTTTCTGATCCAGATTAACGGCAATGAGATCAAAATGAATTGGCGCATGTGCCTGTAAGTTCCGCAGTATATCCAGCATGGTCAGGCTGTCTTTACCCCCTGAGATGCAGACCATTACCTTGTCACCATCTTCGATCATCGAGAAATCCTGAATGGCGCGACCAGTCTCCCGACGCAGACGTTTTTGCAGTTTGTTTTGCTGAACTGACTTCTTGTGCTTCAATTGAACCGGTCCAGATTGATCCATAACGCTTATTCGATGTAAATAACGAGCCGCAATTCTACACTCGCTGTTGCATAATCGTCGAATATTTTGCTTTCATTTACGGTGATGAATCCCGGACCTCTCTATATGCTAGTTTTTCTGTTCAGACTGCTCTTTCTAACCTCGATACCGGGCTTGCTGTCGGCCAGTGAATCCGGTGCGGTAATCTTGCAGTATCATCATGTACACGATTCAACACCCCCAGTTACCAGTATCGCTATTGATCAATTTCGTGAGCATCTGGATTATCTTCTTGAGAACAAATTCCTCGTCTGGCCGCTTGAGACACTAGTCAGTGCAATCAGAGACAAAGAAGAAATCCCCGACAGGGTGGTCAGTATCACATTCGACGATGCTTATGACGACTTGTATGACAATGCACTACCCCTGCTTCTTGAAAGGGATCTGCCATTCACAGTATTTGTCTCAACAGAACTGGTTGGCAAACATCACTACCTGACCTGGGCTGAGCTGAAAGAGATGCAGAAGAAAGGTGCAACCATAGCCAATCACACTCACAGCCACACTCATCTGCTGAGAAAACAGAAAAACGAAAGTGACGCACAGTGGCGCACGAGAGTAACTGACGAGATTGAACAGGCTCAGTACCTGCTAGATAAACACCTGGATAACATCCCCAGATACCTGGCATATCCATATGGTGAGTACAGTATGCAACTTCTTAAGATCGTTTCGGATCTGCAGTTTGTTGGATTCGGCCAGCAAAGTGGTGCGGCAGGTTCATATTCCTCAATGCTTCTTATACCCAGATTTCCAGTCTCAGGCGTCTATAGTCATCTCAATTCCCTGTCCACCAAATTGTTGACCAAACCGATGCCGACTATTACCCCCGTCCTGGACCCGCTAAGGCAGGTCCAGATTCCTGAACTCAGGTTGGAATTCCCCTCGGTTGTCCCAGGTCTGAGCCAACTCGCCTGTTACGGTCCCGGGGGTCGCACACAACTTGTTAAATTAAGCGATACCGAGTATGTCGCGAAGAGTTCCGAACCGATACCAATAGGTCGTTCGCGTTACAATTGCACTATGCCCTCGGGCGAAACAGGGCGCTTCTACTGGTACAGTCAGTTGTGGATTAGAAAGAACGAAGACGGCTCCTGGTATTTAGAACCTTAAAACCGCATCGTATACCTGACCGGAATTGCCCGGCACCGATCACTTGATCTAGCCGACCTCCCTCAGGACTATCGTTGGCGGCGTCCTCACCACTTTTAAGGTGGCAATAGTGCCGACTATACCAATCAACAAAGTGCCGACTATTGGCCCAAGAATCCAAAGTGAGGGGTTAAGCGAATACTCCAGTTCAAAGATCTCGACTTCAAGCGCATATACGGTGAATTCAGAACCAAATGTCGCCAGTATTCCGGCAAATAAACCCAGGACACAAAATTCGATGATCAGGCTCCCCATAACAAGACGCCTGCCTGCTCCCAGAGTTCTTAGAATGGCATGTTGCTTGAATCGCTCATCCATACTCGCCTGGATACTGGCCAGCAAAACCAGACCACCAGATATCAGAATCAGAATAAGCACCAACTCTATGGCCATTGTCACCTGATCGATAATCGTCTTTATCTGCTCGATGATCGCATCTACCTCAATTACAGTCATGGTGGGGTGTGCGCGAAGTAAATCGTTGAGGAAAATTTTGTCTTTTCGTTCAAGAAAAAAACTGGTCATAAAGGTAGACGGAAAATCATCCAATGCCCCTGGTGAAAGGATGATGTAAAAATTTGGTTGCATATTGTCCCAACTCACTGATCTTATGCTACCCACGGTTGTATTGAGTTCCCGCCCCTGAATCGTAAATACCAGTTGGTCACCCACCTTCAGGTTGTTTCCCGCAGCGAGATCCTTCTCAAGAGAAACGAGCGGTTCACCAATATAGTCTTCTGCCCACCACTCACCTGAGATGATCTGATTATCATCAGGAAGCTGCGATGCATAGGTCAGATTGCGTGTAGCGCCTGATCGAGGTCCCCTGTCTTCATTCTGTCCCCTTCTTCGCTGATCCCTGATCTTGGTTTCCTCTTCGTTCACCTGGGTGATGCGACCAAGTATCATCGGATACAGGGGTTGAGAACGAATACTGTTTTCTTCAAACAGTTGATGGATAGGTGCCACATCTTCAGGCGAGATATTTATCGCAAAGTGGTTGGGTGCATCCTCGGGTATCTGAGACTGCCATTCATCTATCAGGGCCGTGCGCACAAGGAAAAGAATCAACAGCAACATAATTGCCAGACCAAATACCATTATCTGCATGGTATTTTCCTGCCCTCTTCTCTGCATTCCGGCAAGAGCAAGCCGCCAGACGCTGCCTGCCTGCATACCGAGCACTCGGCCTGAACGTAACATCATAAAAGCAATCACCGACAGCACAACCAGTGCAACAACTCCACCTGAAAACAACATCAGAGTAAGCTTCAGATCTTCGCTATACCACCACATAAGCCCAACGGTACCAACGACTCCTGCAGCATAAGCCAATCTGTTAGTCACACCTGCATCATCAATATCTCGCCTTATGACTCGTGACGGTTCAATTGATCTCAACCTCAATAAGGGCGGCAGCGCAAAAGACAGTAAACAGACAAATCCTGTCACGAGCCCCAGCCATATTGGGCGGGGACCAGGCGCAGGCAACTCGATGGGTATAAAGGGTTGCAGCAGACTCGCAATTCCCAATTGGGCTACAAATCCTATTAAGCTGCCAACCAGTGTTGCTGATAATCCCAGAATTACAAAGATAGTTATAAACAAGGCATCAACACCGTTGGGTGTGGCTCCCAGGGTCTTCAAGATCGCCACATGATCATAGTGACGAAGGGAATAGCGCTGGGCAGACAGGGCAATTGCGACACCTGCGAGTATGACACCGAGCAACCCACCAAGCAGCAGGAATCGCTCTCCTCTGTCAAGTGCACTTCCGATGCCTTCCGTACCTTCCTTGATGCCAAAGATTCGGCTATTTTCATTCAACAGGGGTTTTACCCAGTTTTCAAACTCTTCAAGCGTGTCGGCATCACCGGCAAATAGATATCGGTAACTCAGACGACTACCGGGCATTACGACCTCTGTTGCAGGTACATCCGCCATATTCATCATGACTCTCGGCCCGGTATTGCTGAATCCGCCTCCCTTATCTGGTTCCTTGATCAGTGCCTTGCTGACAGGGAAAGCCGCTACTCCGATATCAATAACCTCCCCGGGATTGATATCCAGCGACGGTAATAAACGGCTTTCAAGCCAGACCTCGCCAGCTTTGGGGCCGTATTCCACTATCTCTCCGAATTCAAAAGCGCGATCTGAAATGATCAGATCACCTCGCAGCGGATAATCGTCACTTACAGCTTTCACCGCAGAAAACTGGGCACGATCTGCGGAAAATACCATTGAGAGAAAACTCAGGGTTTGCGCCTGCTGCAATCCGAGTTCTTCTGCTTTCTTTAGAATGTCGTCAGAAATCACGTCGTTACTGGCGATGACTTTATCTGCGGCAAGAAAGGATGCTGACTCCTGCACCAGCGCCTGTTGCAGCCGGTCGACAAACAATGTGATGGTTGTCACCGTGCCAACTGCTATGACCAGAGAAGCGAGCAGAAGCGTTAACTCTCCTGAGCGCCAGTCTCTCCACAATAGTTTTAGCGCAAGTGAAAAATTCACCTAGTCTGACACCCCATTGAGATTGTCACTGTCAAGCATACCTGAATCTATCTGAATTGATCTGTCACATCGCTCTGCCAGCCTCGTATCATGAGTAACGAGCACCAGGGTTGTTCCAAATTCCTTATTGAGGTCAAACAGCAGGTCAATGATATGAGCACCGGTTTTAGTGTCAAGATTACCCGTTGGTTCATCAGCGAATAGAATCTCAACCGAAGAAGCGAAGGCTCTTGCGATTGCTACCCTTTGCTGTTCTCCACCCGAAAGTTGTCTGGGATAATGCCGGATTCGATGATCAAGCCCCACCCGGGAGAGCAATTCCATCGCCTTCTTCTCCGCATCCGGGTCTTTTTTGAGTTCGGCAGGTAACATGACATTTTCAATTGCTGTCAGACTGGCCAGCAATTGGAACGTCTGGAAGACAAAACCAACCATTTCTCCCCTGACCAGCGCTCGTTCTTCTTCATCCATGGCAGTTATTTCTTTCTCAGCAAGGTAAATCTGCCCGCGACTTGGCACATCAAGCCCTGCAATCAGACTCAGCAACGTTGTTTTGCCGGAACCTGAAGCCCCCACAATCGCTACGGTTTCTGATTTCTTGATTTCGAGATCAATCCCTTTCAATATGGTCAACTGTCCCTCAGAGGTATCAACTGTTTTTCCGAGGTCTATTGTTTTGATCATATTTTTTGAATCTACTACATCCAAATTGACAACTGCCTTCAAATTATTCTCTAGAATTTTCTTTGCCGTCGGGATTCTATCTCACTGTCTACCGGCTATCAGCAAAGAACCCACTATACTAGTATTCGGAGACAGCGTCAGTGCAGCCTATGGAATGGACCAGGATCAAGGCTGGGTCCATCTACTTTCCGAACAACTCCAGGCTGATGTCGATTCAAAAGGACACAAGTACCTGGTTGTTAATGCCAGTGTGAGCGGTGAAACCACGGGTGGCGGACTGGTAAGACTACCTAAAACCCTCGAAATTCACCAACCTGAAGTTCTCGTCCTCGAACTGGGCGGTAATGATGGTCTTAGAGGGTATCCGATAGACAAAATTAAAACCAACCTGTCTTCCATGACCAGGATGGCCCAGTCCAGCGGTGCAAAGGTGCTGCTTATCGGTATGGTACTACCACCTAACTACGGCAGGCGGTATACGCTGGCCTTTGAATCACTGTTTGAAAGCGTCGCTGACGAATTCGGGATTCAGTTTTTGCCTTTTCTGTTGCAGGGTGTCGCCACACCGGAAAGTCTTCTGCAGCGGGATGGCATTCACCCTAAACCGGAGGCTCAATCACTGCTGCTCAAGGATATCTGGCCACATCTCGAAAAACTACTCTGAACTGAAAGGCGCTTACTCAAAACTTTTGAATACTAATTCGCAATGGGTAAGCGCCGTTCTCCTCTGATTGAGCGATTTACTACATAGATGAGATCGCTAAAACAGTGATAGCTGATGAGGCTGCTTCAGGACTTTGCCGAGGGATTCTTCAAGGGTACGCCAGTTCGGCATTGCCTGGTCCAGTAAACCATAAAATTCCTGATTATGATGAAAGTGCCTTAAATGACAAAGCTCATGCATGATCACATAGTCGATAGACTGTATCGGTTGCCGCACCAGGATGGTATTGAGACACAATTCTCCCTCTCGTGAACAACTCCCCCAACGCGATTTCATCTTCCTTACACGCAGATCACCGGGTTGTACCTTTACCGGAAACTTCTGGACGCATTTTGCCACTCTGAGTTCAAAGACTGAACGGCACTCCGTCTTGTAGAACTTCTCAAGCAGTGCTTTTACCACTGACTTATCGTTTGGTTTACTGCACCTGACATTGAATCTGCCACGATCCAACCACACCTTGCCTCTACCTCTGGTAATGATCAGGGGATAGGCATCACCCAGAAAGTAATGCAGTTCTCCGTTCTGATAGGTAATTTCGGGTTCCTGAGGTTCGTTCGCCAATTCTGATATTGAACGAATGATCCATGCTTCCCGTGACGCTAGAAATGCGTCGATTTCAACCCATGGACATTTCAACGGAACCTTCAATTCCACTGGAGCACTACCGGGATATACATGTAATGCCATTGTTTTTCGTCGCTGCCGAATAATATCTAGGCTAATCAACTGCTCCCCACAACGGATTATGCGACGATAAGATTTATTAGTCACATTCGTCTGATTTTGACGTCAAAAGGTGCTCATCTCTCTGTTATGACCTGATCTTTCCGATCGCTTTAACCGGTCTCTTCTCCTGAACCACCGTGACAGGGAGGAGACTGTGGTACCTCACCGTGTTTTTCTATCCATTCGGATTCTGTATAAGTATGCATAGTGAGTGCATGAACCGCTGTGGCCAGTTCAGGTTTAAGTATTTCATTGATCCGCCGGTGTCTTTGAATCAATCGCTGACCATCAAAGTCATCAGCGACGACGACAACCTTGAAGTGACTTTCTGAACCTTCCGGCACGTTGTGATTACCACTTTCATTCACCACTTCAAGGTATTTAACAGCCAGATTGTCAGCCAGTTTTTCTTCGATTTGTGTCTGAATTGTCATTCCGTAAATTGTCCCGTCACTTGTCTTTCACCACATCTAAACTATTCTGATTCATTATCACAATAATATCGAGCCTGCGAATGGATTTACACCAACATCTGGATTACATTCATGGTCAATGTAAATCACGACTGTTTTCACCCAATGAAGAAGAAGAAGTAATGGGATTGTGCGTCTATGCGTTCGTTGATGAATTCCCACATTCGAACAATGAACTCTACTCACATAGATTACCTTTCAAGAATCACGTTCTGACATCTGTAGTGAGTGCTGAGACCAGTATTCATTGACCGTTTGAACTGTCAATTTCTTTCTGCTTTTGCCGGTATAACGATCCTGATTGAAGACTATCCTTTCGAATCCAGGATGAAAACGCCATCCCAGTCATCGGCGGGTGGATTTTCCATATAGTCTTCACAGCGCGCAATATAGGTACTGCTTGGGCCATCATCTTCTGCTATCGCCAATGACAGTTTAAAAGCGTCCCTTGCTTCAGCGTAATTACGGGCTTTGTAGAGATCCAATCCTCGATTGAACTGGCCAACAAGATCGGATACCAATCCGTGCAACTGACCCTTGCGTTCAAGCAACTGATAGACTTTTGTAGATTCACTCTTGCCCACAACACGGATCGTATCCAGTTCACGGACCTCTACGTCATCCTTCACAGCCTGGTAAGTAGCCTCAGAAATCATCAGATCTGATCCGTAGGCTTTATTGGCTCCTTCTAAGCGTGAGGCAAGGTTCACAGCGTCACCCATTATGGTGTAATCCATTCGCTGAGCAGATCCCATATTGCCTACCACCATGCTGCCACTATTGATCCCCATGCGTACGTTTATGGCAGGTCTACCTTCTTTTGCCCAACGCTCTCGCAACGATACCAGGGCTTTGCTCATGTCTATGCTTGCAAAACACGCCAATCTCGCATGATCTTGCTGGATCGCCGGAGCCCCCCAGAAAGCAATGATTGCATCACCTTCGAATTTATCGATAGTCCCCTGTGCCTGAACGATGATGTTACACATCTCGGTCAGATAATCGTTAAGTACAAATACCAGTTCAGAGAGGGACATATTCTCGGAAAATGTCGAGAATCCCGCAATATCCGAGAAGAAGGCGGTCATTTCCCTTTCTTCACCCCCCAGAGCCAGTTTCTCCGGATCCTTGACCAGATCTGACACCACTCTGGGAGACAGGTACTGACCGAAGGCGTCCCTGATCAACGCCTTCTGGCCCATTTCTGCGAGGTAGAATTTAGCGTTGATAACCAGTATGGACAGTATTGATGCGAGCAGCACGTAGCTCATCGACAATATGAGTCCCATATAGGCATAGGCCCATATGGCACCAATCATAAAAACCAGCAGCATCGCGCCGCTTATCAGATTTCGCGGGAAGGGATTAGAAACGAATCGGCTCCCAATCAGCCCGATCATCAATAGAATGGCAACAAAAACTTCAAGACCGAACGACGCAGCCCTGAGGGGACCTCCTTTTAGAATAGTGGCAATCGTATTGGCGATTATTTCTACCCCAAAAACATTACCAACTGGAGTTTCAAATTCATCATGGGCAACTTCTGCGACCTCTCCAATCAGAACTATTCTGTCTTCAACAAGAAAGGCCAGGTCTTCCAGTTCCTCCAGGTCTTCGGCAAAGAGTATGTCCGAGGCAGAGATTCCAACAACTTCATGCAGTCTTGCAGTACCACCCTGACCATCAGAAGGCAGGAGGGGATAGTCGATATACAGATCGTTAAATTGATCAAGTTGCAGTGCAATATCATCACCGATATAAAGTGTATTCTCATTCAGTGCAATATCTTCTGTTTGAAGCCCCAGAAAATTTGCAACAGCACGAACAGAAAAAGGCCACTCTTGTGCACTTTCGGCAATTTCAGGATACATTCTGAGTCGTACAATTCGCTCAGATATAACACTGTTGGATGAGATATTCGAATAACCTGAGGATGTTACATCTTCGAATCTGGGTATGGCCCTGTTCAATCCTACAAATGTATCATCTTCAATTTGCGCCTGGGAAACCATCAGTACATTACCCGCTTCTGACAGCGCTATTTCCAGCGTTGGGTCCTCACCGTATGCGCTGTTGAAGTCCAACAGCATGTCCACTGCGATAACCGCGACCCCCATCTGAGATAATCGATCAACAATGGTTGAAAGGTCGGTTCTTCGGAGAGGGTATTTATCGTATTCTTCGTAAAATGCTTCGTCCGTATAGACAATCACAACTTCTTCGGAGGGACTCGTGATTTCCTCATCGGCATTATATGTACGAAAGAGATGACGATAGGATAGCGTCTCATCTTCGATCAGAGAAAAAGCTTCGTTATATTCCAGAAAAACCGCAAGAAGAAAAAGAACAATGATAGCAATTATGTCAAACCGCTTGTCGGTTGCACCCATTTCTTATCTCTTTTATTTGAGTTGATTTCAAAGCAAAAAAAAGCCTGCTGAGAATCATATAAGATCCCAACAGGCTTTTATAGTGTAGTTAATCTAGAAGTCTTCTACCAATGATGCATTATAAAGCCGCGCTTCATTCTCGCGTAAGTTGCTTAATTTCAGATCCTGGTAGGACTGGATCAGCAATGGGCGCATATCATTGTCGTCAGGATTCTCATTAAAATACTCACGATAAGTATCCATTGCTGCAACGAACATATTTTCTGATTCCAGTAAATTGGTTTTTAGAAATACATCGTCGCCATAATCTTTCATAGCGGTCATCACCTTCTTTTCCTGCTTTTTATCAATCCAGGTGAAGGCAGAATCCTTCCGAGGGATATAAACAGTTCCGTCGTTATCAAGTACTTCAACACGATATGTATGCTGCCCATTAGATACACCTTCAACCGAGTACCTGATCATCTCGGCGTTGGAATGTGCCGCGACCTCGTGAGCAACCCCGTCAATAATGAGCTTGTACGAAAACTCGGGACACGCGTTACGCCAAACGAGATCCGGGTGTGAGGGTGAGAGGGTTACTTCCCGGATCGTCCGAACCTTGTTATCGCATGTCTGCTCGTCGCTTTTGGTCACACTTCTGCGTACCGTTGTATAACGCTGAGCCTTTGCAAATTTGTTCGATAAGCCCTGAAAAATACTGGATGATTCCCGTTTCGGCTTTGAAAGGCTCCCTGAAACCAGCGAGATATCCGAGTCAGTCACAGCAATTTCACTGTTTGGCCCCAGATTCTGTGACATACCAGATTTCTGATTGATCAATTTACCTTTACCGTTTTTACCGGTCTTTATCTGATAACCCGAAAAGAGGTACTTTGTTCGGCGAACCGGTCGCCAGGTCTTGCCGTTTCGGCTGTATTCTACTGCTCCGTTAACCTGAACCAGCTTTGCGACGGGTGGTTCTCTTCCTGCCGCAGTACTACTCAACGCCAATAGAATAGAACCCAACAGCATTCCAATACCCACAATCTTCAATTTCATATCATTCTCCTCTGGAACAATTACTGATCTTGGCTCAATGATTCTCCGGAATATCATTTCGTCACTTCAACCGAACGCCACAAATTCACACTGATCGCCTGGTTGAAAATTTCAATTCTGAATACACTATCTTAGACCTATAGGATCAATTGCAGAGTCCCATTGGTCGGCTCAAACGTCCCCCTCATCCGTTTAAGCCCCGTAGGCGGCTTATTTTGCCAAATCCTGTCGTCCCTTAATCAACCCGGTTGATATTCCATTTCAATACCGGCGACTTCGATCTTGTCTCCAGGCTCCAGTTTACGCGACTTAAAGCCCGTTGGTTCATCATTCACCAGAGGCACCCGGTCTTTGTCTTTGCCCCCATCCACATGGATGATGAAATGCCCCTGGGGTCTCTTGGAGACTGCTGCCATCTGAATCCCCGGCTCTCCAACGGTTGTCAATCCACCCGTCAGCATGATCTTTGATCCTGGATCCTGACCGTTGAGAACCTTGAGATAGCCTCCGCCCTGCCCCGCTGCTGCTTCAGAAACTGCCTTCTTCTTGTTCTGACCAGAGGAAGCCGCATTAGTTTTGTCGGATTTTCCGCTGGTGCTGATCAGGAACTTAAGCTGATGTTCGCCAATAGTGACGATATCCTCGTTCTTCAGCACGTGTTGTTTTAGTTTCCTGCCCCCTATGGTCACACCATTGGTACTACCCATATCCTGGATCAGGTAATTTTCTCCAACACACTGAATTTGTGCGTGCTTCCCGCTGACAGCAGGATCCTTTAACGATATGTCACAATCAGATTTTCTGCCAATTGAGGTCAATTCCTTACTTATCACAAATTGATCAATCGGTTTATCTTTTATGACAATTACTTTTACCGACATCAAAATCCTTCCATTTCTGTATCATCCGCGCTATTCAAACCAGTTAACAATCTTCTGGAACAAGCCATCTTTTTAAGCAAATGGCTTATTGATCCTCGCCAGCACAATGGAAATATTGTCCTTACCTCCACTTGCATTGGCGACATTAATCAGGTGGCTTGCTGCCTCTCCCATATTGCCTCCCAGTTCCCGAAGTGTTGACTCTATATCAACATCACGAACAAGATCTGTTAAGCCATCGGAACACATAAGATAGAGGTCTCCCACCTTCACCTTGTATTCATGTACCTCGGCCTCAACAGCCGGTGCGACCCCGAGGGCCCTGGTGACGACATTTTTCTTGTTGGATGCGCGGGCTTCATCCTTGCTAAACAGCCCCTTGTCTATCAGTTCCTGTACAAAGCTATGGTCCTTTGTGATCTGCTTCATCTTGTTGTTTCGAAAACGATATACTCTTGAATCACCAATGTGACCAATCGCCAACTTGTTGTCGTAGAACAAGCTGACCACGATCGTCGTGCCCATACCTTTACACTGCGGTTGAGTTTGAGAAACGTGGAAGACTGCACTATTTGTGTTCTCAATCGCCTGTTTAACAACCTGCACTGGTAGTGGTATCGAATTCTCCTCAGGGTCAAGTTCAGATTCGATTTCAGACGAGCCATCCAGGTAGCTGCGAAGCGCATCCATCAGAAGATGGACAGACATGGAGCTTGCCACTTCCCCGGCATTCAGCCCGCCCATGCCATCGGCCAGTACTGCAAGACCCAGACTGTCATCACTGCTGAGGAAGTCCTCATTGTGATCACGAACCTGCCCGACATCTGTCTGACAAACGAATTCGATCTTTCCCCTAAGATTCATCAGCAGCCCCGGTTTTTGGTTCCATACGTTCAAGGCAGACTCGGAGGTGTTGGGCCATTTTCTTGCCTGTCTGATATCTCTTTTCTGGCTTCTTGCCTATGGCGTTGTGAATCACCTTTCGTAGCGCAGGTGAGATATCGGGTTTAACCTTCTTAATATCAATGGGTGGATCGTTCACGATTGAGTACATCAGTGTGGCCATCGAATCACCTTTAAACGGTAATTCTCCGGAACATAGCTGATACAGGACAACACCGAGTGAGAACAAATCTGCCCGGCCGTCAACCCGCTTGCCCATGCATTGCTCTGGTGACATGTAATTGGGTGTACCGAGTACTGTCCCTGTCCTGGTTTTACTTGAATCCGTCAACCGTGCTATCCCAAAGTCCGCCAATTTAACCGTATGGGAATCCGGATCATACATAATATTGGAAGGTTTAATATCCCGATGAACGACCTTTTCTTTATGTGCATAATCAAGGGCTTCGGCAAAAATCGATAACAATAGACAAGACCTCCGTAATAGGTAAGAGACTGTCGGCTTTGATATGGTCATCAAGGTCAGATCCTTTAAGCAGTTCCATCGCTATATAGGCGAGATCACTTTCTTCACCGGCATCGTAAATTGCAACAATATTCGCATGGTTCAGGCGGCCAGCAGATTCTGCTTCACGAAAGAACCGTTCTTTCACCTCTGTCAATTCGTCAGAATCAAATTCATTCGACAAATTCATTGTTTTTATGGCGACCTGACGATTGATCTTGGGATCAAGACCGAGGTATACGATCCCCATTGCACCCTGGCCCAATTCCTTCTCCACCTGGTATCGCCCAAGCATTGGCTTCTCAACGCTTCCGTCTTCATTCATGATCGTACCGGCTAGCAAACCCTGGCCGCTACCACCCATCAATACGGCATCTTCCATCGACTCGCAGCGTACTATTCTCTTTTTGACGTCCCGGAAATCATCCTGGGTCTCCGCGATATGCTCATAACTGGACTGCGCTTTGTTAAACTGACGCTTTCGCTCGTAATCCAGCCCCAGATTATAGATAAGCTCGAACGTCGCATCCTCCCTGGGGCACCGACGGAATTTCTCGAATGCGGCATCCAATTGACCCTGTCCCTGATAGGCAAGTCCAAGCATCCTGTTACTCTCGGCTGAGTCGGCCGCTGACGCAAGCTGACTTTGCTCTGAGAGGATATAAGATCGAAGGCTCACCACGAAGATACACATGAGCCCCGCCAGCATTGCATAGGTCATTGATATCACTGTACCCATATAAACGTAGAGCCCCGTAACCGCCGCTATATAAGCAACGATAACGAGTGCCACTGCCGCTAATCTTAGCGTCAGGGTTTTTGATACACTGGTGGCAAGTATTGCCATCAGTAGAACAAACGTGGCAATGGTTTCAACGATCATGCTTGCTGGTCTGAGTTGAGCGCCGTTTAAGAGTGTGCTGATGGTATCAGCGATGATTTCAACCCCGTAAACAGGTCCCATTGGGGTATTGAACTTATCGTGAGTTACTTCCCAGGT
>CAZJRI010000014.1:0-29018 GCA_964548025.1 uncultured Pseudomonadales bacterium | reverse complement strand
CCAATAAGTACTATCTTGTCACCAAAGATATACTCGTATTCTTCAACTTCCTCATCGGACAGATCTTCCAGATCCAAAATTTCCAACGCCGAAAAACCAGCCTGTCCCTCACTCAGATACTGGGTCCCGGGATCAAGACCCGGAAAGTCGATATAAATATCACCAAATTGATCCAGGGGTACACTCAGATCGCCGATAACCAGGTTGCCGTTCACAAGGTTTGGTTCCACGCCCCAGTACATGGCGATAGCCTGAATGGCAAACGGCCAGCCATCCCGGTTGTTGGTTATCTCTTCATAAACTCTGAGACGGGCAAGATTGTCTACGACCACGCTGGTCGGTTGTAAATTGGAATATCCGGTTTTTGTTACAGCGTTTATCGTCTCGTTCGGATAGGACAGGCCGGAAAACTCTCCATTATCAAAATTCGCGAAAGATACTGCGAGCACACTTTCAGCCTCTGAAAACATAGCTGCTGTCGGCTCGTCCTCTCCATAAGAACTCTTGAAATCGAGCAGGAAGTCGAGGCCTATAACCCTCGCACCAAACTGCCCCAATAGTTGTGCAATTTTTCCAAGATCTGTCCGCCTGAATGGAAAGCTGCCATATTCCTCATACAGCGCCTCATCCAGCGAGACGATCATAATTTCTTCACGAAGCCTGGTCGTCTCAGGATCACCCAGATTGGTTCGAAGGATATGTCTGAACGAGATCGACTGATCCTCAACCAGCGAAAATATCTCATATCTTTCTGCAGGAATTGTGAGGAGAAAGAAGATTAATGTGGCGAAAACATCCCAACGCTTAAGTGGATTTTTCATGCGGCATGTCCACCCTTAGCACTGTTAAACACGGCACTACCCTTTTATTTGCGATTTTGCCCCTTCATAAGGGACATGTCTAATCCCATTTGCTCGCGCAGGAGAGTCTAATTTAGTATTCTCCACTCTTCGATAGCGGGCCTGAGGAGTCGCATGCTCACAGTCATTTCACCGGCGAAAACCCTGGATTTTGAATCACAGGGCATTACAACCAAGAGTTCTAAAGCTCAATTTCCTGAACGCACCCAACGACTTGTAGCTACCCTTCGCAAGCAATCGCCGAAGCAGTTGGAAAAACTTATGGGCATCAGTCCAACCTTAGCACAATTAAATGCAAGGCGATTTAGAGAGTGGTGCAATGAAGCAGATATCCATAACAGCAGACAGGCTATTTTAGCCTTTAAGGGTGACGTATACCTCGGGCTTGCTGTAGAAAACTACAACCAACGAGATTTTAATTTTGCACAGAAAAACCTGCGGATACTTTCCGGTCTTTACGGGGTACTCAGACCCCTTGATTTAATCCAGCCTTATCGTCTCGAAATGGGCACTAAAATCTGCCCGGAGCAGGTTAAGAATCTGTACGAATTCTGGACTGACGATATTACGAATGGGCTATGCGCTGATCTCGGCAAACACCGCAACAAGAGTCTTATTAATCTGACCTCAAAGGAGTATTTCAGATCAATCAATCCTGAACTGTTGCCTGGGAAGGTAATCACACCTGTTTTTAAGGACTTAAGTAATGGCACCTATCGTGTCCTCAGCTTTTTCGCAAAAAAAGCGAGAGGACATATGGCTACGTTCATCGTTAAGAACAGAATCAACAAACCGGATGACATCAAGTCATTCAATGTTGATGGTTATCAATACAATGAGGATCTCTCAAAAGAGTATGACTGGGTATTTACCCGCAGAGCTGGTTAGCCTCCTCACTTCCGGGAATAGGAATTACTTTTGAATCGTCTGGGGATTATCGTCAATCCAATGTCTGGCAGGGATGTCAGGCGTGTCGCCGCCAAGGCGAGCATTAGCGGTCATCACGAAAAACAACAACACGTGACCCGTCTGGTACTTGGCGCACTTGAACACGGTGTCGATGAAATCTATCTCGCAAACGAACCTTTCAGAATTAATGAAAGAGCCGTAGAGAACCTGCCCCAAAGAAGCCAGGTAAAGATCCTGGACTTTCAGCTAAGTCACTCGGACAAGGACACCGTCCACATGACAAATGCCATGTGGGAAGCAGGTTGCCGTGTATTTATCGTTCTGGGTGGTGACGGGACTAATCGAATTGTCGCAAAGACCAGGCCGGAAGCAGTTATTCTGCCCCTCTCAACCGGTACCAATAACGTATTTCCTCAGCATATCGAAGCCTCAGTAGCTGGTGCTGCTGCCGGTCTGCTGGAATCAAAAAGGCTCAAGTATCAGAATCATTGCCATCGGTGCAAACAGCTTCATGTTGCTGTCGATGGTCAACCCAGAGATATCGCACTCATCGATGCCGTTATGTTAAAAAATGACATGATCGGCAGCCTTCTGCCATTTTCAGCAGACAACCTGGTGAGTATATTCCTGACGAGAGCAGAACCCGCTGCAGTGGGTATATCCCCAATCGGCGGCTACCTGCTGCCCTGTTCCGCTGAAGACGAATTCGGCGTGCTGGTGGCGTGCAATGGCGATGTACAGAATAACCTGGTGAGAGTCCCCATTTCCCCCGGGTTGTACGATGATGTCTCCATTTCATCGGCCATCAAAATGGAGCTTGGTCAGATCTATCGATGCGACGGCCCTGGAATACTGGCTTTTGATGGGGACAGATCCATCGTGGTCAACGAGGGGCAACTGGTGGAAGTGCAGATACGAAGGGATGGACCCTGGATCATTGAACCCGGGACAATACTGAGCACTGCTGCGAGGTATGGGCTGCTATCGGGGTAATCATAGACATGGGTCAGAATGGACCAATCGGCTGTTATATGGCTACAATTCAATTACTTAGCGGCGAAATAGCGACTAAAATCTATGATCTGGCGAATAAACGCGTGCCAAGGTGCTCCGAAATTCGACCAATGGAAATCTCGGAGACGCTTAGTTCTGCATTTTGATCCGGCTAAATGCTAATATTTTGAGAAGAAGAACACGAACAAGGAATTTCAGGGAATGAGGATGAACTGTGTCAAACAGCGATCAGCCAGGCAGGCAGCAATACGTCTTGTCCTGATTCTGATTATGCTGTCTCCCGGACTCTTAAGCGCAGAAACCTCCTCTTCCGATTCCACCGAGATAGTCACCAAGACACTTCTCTGGCCAGATGGTACCCGCTATGTGGGTGGTGTTCGAGATGGTAAACGCTGGGGTAAGGGAACCATCTTCTGGCAGGACGGCACAAGATTTGTCGGCACTTTTGCCAATGATCTCAGGAACGGTCCGGGGACCATGATTTTACCCGACGGTACTGTGTACAACGGTTATTTTAAAGACGATGCTCTCGTTGATGCACCCGCACCTATCCCCGATCAACAGGTCGCATCCCGTGAATCTTCAGTGATTTCGAGCGATCAACCTGTTGATACAGCGCCGACACTGGCTGAGACTGACACAGAAGTATCCGAATCCATGATTGTCGATAGCGAATTCCAGGCTGAATCCGATCAATCGGCGGAAGTTGAAACTGAAATCACTCAAACGACGGAAGAGCAAACCTATATAGCACCCCCGGAGGTTATCGAGCCCGAGATTATAGATCCTCAGTTGTTCGAGACAGATCAGGACGAACCTCAGATCGCCGATTCCAGCCTGAATACTGAGGAGTTTGAAGCAGCCGAAGTGGATTCTGTCGTTACAGGCACAGGTACAGATTTTGCGTTTGAAGATACCGAACCAGAAGATATCCCTGTAGAAGTACCACAGGTAGAAGTGCCACGGGAAGCGGACATTGCTGTAGTCAGCGATGAAGAACAGCAGCCATTTGAATCAGGGGAAACCACGCTGCCGGTAGATACATTTGAGGATAGTGACCAGGAACAAGTTGCCAACCCTGATATCTCAACCGGCAGTGTAATCGAACTCACCGAATCCGTCAGGATGGAAGTGGAATCCATGATCGACCTCTGGTCCCTCGCGTGGTCGGAGCAAAACGTCGAAGAGTATCTGACTCACTATTCGGATGAATTTCGTGTACCCGGGCGTCAGTCAAGGCGCCAATGGGAAGCCCTGAGGAGATCCCGACTTACCCGGCCGGGCTCGATTGAAATCAAAGTGGTATTCGAGAAGTTTGAACTGACCGAAGAAAATGTCGTGCAGATTCAGTTCAACCAAAGTTACCGTTCCAATCTTTTTCGTGATCAGACCCGCAAGCAGCTAACGGTAAAAATGGAAGGTGAAAACTGGCGGATAATCGAAGAAAGAAGCCTTTAAAAGCTAACCGCCCACATTAAAATCAAGACACAACGAGTGCTGTTCCGACCAGCGGTAACGCTCGCGACTACAATGTCGGTGGTTAAATCTACTATCCGCTTTGATAGCCGGTGATTGGATGGATCTGTGAAATATGCGGTATCTAGTGGCAAGCGATGTTCATCTCGGCAATTCCTTCAGTCAATGTCTTCTCTTCAGGAAGATGATCCAAAGACTTGACGAATCAGTTGTCCTGATCCTTGGTGGAGATATAATCGACGCTCCGCGGCAGGCCCTCACAGGAGAGCACAAGCAGGCATACGATGAAATACTGAATCGCAGCAACCGATGCCCTGTCATCTGGATTGAGGGGAATCACGACGATGGATTTCGCCCTGCAGAGACAAACAATATCCGGTTCAGCCTATCCCATACCATAGATAAACATGTCTTCATTGCCCACGGTGACCGATTCGATAACGTCACGGCACGTAGCAGACGCTTTATTAGTCTCTTTAAGATTTTTCACAGATTTCGGGTCAAGCTGGGTGCCCACCCGGTGCATGTCGCTGACTATGCCAAGAAATTCGGTTACCTGTATCGGTACTTTCGACGCAAAGTCATGTATAGCGCGATTGATCATGGAAAAGCGCAGCACTTCACAACAGTGGTCTGCGGCCATGTCCATTATGCCGAGGATTCTCTCGTCGAAGGAATTCGATACGTTAATCTGGGGTCGTGGACAGAATCCCCGTCTTATTGTCTGCTGGTGGATGGGGAAAGTATTACGCTTGTCCCCGTTGAGAACGCCTTGCAGAACCGGGCGTGGTTTCGAGCGGACTGAGTCACTCTCTTTTCGCGACTCGCTAAGCACATCCCAAATTTCATTAGCGACACCTGGCGCAGGGTCGCCTGCCGCAGGATCGCCTGCCGCAGGGTCGCCTGCCGCAGGATCGCCTGCCGCAGGGTCGCCTGGCGCAGGGTCGCCTGCCGCTCGCAACTCACTGCTCAGTCCGTTATCCTCTTTGTTTTCCTTCAGGCGGTTTTCTATGAGCGATGCACCCACTCCCGTACCAGCGGCGACAATTTTAATGTTACGAGATGGTCCTACCGGACTTGAAGTATTTATGGTGGTCCGTCATCACCAGATTGACTTCGCCTCTGGTGCGCTGGTCTTTCCGGGGGGCAAGGTCGCTGAAGGAGATGATGAAGTGAGAGACCGCTGCATCGGAGCAAGTGATGATGACGTACAGATGACTTTGCAGGTTGGTGCAATCAGGGAGGCATTTGAAGAATGCGGAATACTCCTGGCAAGAGAGGCAGATTCCGATGAACTTGTATCAGCGAGTCGACTTTCATCCCTTGAAAGCTATCGGGAACCACTGGCAAACGGCGAGTTAACTATCGGAGAGTTTTTGGAAAAGGAGAATCTCACCCTCGCCTGCGACCTGCTCCATCATTATGCACACTGGATAACGCCCGAAATGATGCCCAAAAGGTTCGATACTCACTTCTATCTCGCCTCGGCACCTGCAGATCATGTCGCCATCCACGACGGCTACGAATCAGTGGACTCTGTCTGGATATCACCGACTTCAGCAATTGAAGGAGCTGATTCAGGCAAGTACACCATTATTTTTCCCACGCGACTCAATATCGAGATGCTGGCGGAGAGTGACTCAGTATCATCTGCGATTCAGATGGCCGATGATCGGGAAATCGTTTCAGTCCTGCCCTGGACGGAGAAAAGGGATGATGGTAATTATCTGTGTATTCCAGCAAACGCAGGATATCGCATTTCTGAATCAAAGATGGAACCACCGCCAAAATCAGGCGGATAATTCAACTCACCGAGCACGGCAGGGGTTTAGATATTCAACCCTTTCTAACCAATGCTTTATATGCAGGCTCCAATCTCGTGTAATCAGACTGATTGGAGCCGTCTCTGTTCAGATTCTTCCTTGTCTTGATCACCCAGCGGTTGAATGCCAATGATGGGGTACTTAATGCCCGCCATTTTTTGTCCTACCCTGACAACCTGGCAGGTATAACCAAATTCATTGTCATACCATACATAGAGCACCAACTGCTTGCCTTCGACAATGGTCGCATGGGCATCGATCATGCAGGCATGTCGATCGCCAACAAAATCTGACGAGACAACTTCATTTGACTCGGTATATCCAATCTGACGGTTCATCGTAGAATTGAGTGACACATCCCTGAGAAATTCGTTCACGTCTGCCCGGGTCACATCAGACTCAAGTCTCAGATTGAGAATTGCCATTGACACATTCGGAACAGGCACCCTGATGGAATTACCCGTCAATTTACCAGCCAGCTCCGGCAGCAATTTTCCAACAGAGCTGGTGGCATTCGACTCCGTGAGCACCATATTCAATGGCGCACTTCTGCCCCTGCGTTCTTTCGAGTGAATATTGTCATGCAGATTCTGATCATCGGTATAGGCATGCACTGTTTCCATATGTCCGTGCTGAATGCCAAATTTGTCATTAATACACTTTAAAACAGGCACTATGGCATTCGTTGTACAGGATGCCGCGGCAATGATCTCATCTTCAGGCACAATGGTATCCGAATTTACGCCTTTGACGATGTTCTTCAGATCACCCTTCCCGGAAGTCGTCAGTAGTACCTTTGACACACCTTTTGACTTCAGATGCTGCGACAAACCTTCCTTATCACGCCATGCACCAGAGCTGTCGATGACCAGGGCATTCTTGATGCCATATTGGGTATAGTCGATAGAGCCAGGATCATTCGCATAGATGAAGCGAATGACATTTCCGTTACATATCAGCACACCATTTTCTTCATCAACCCGAATAGTTCCACGAAAACTCCCGTGAACGGAGTCCCTTCGCAGCAGGCTTGCTCTTCGGCTGAGATCCTTGGCAGGATCCTTGGGTGGTCTTAGCACCACTGCCCTTGGCACCAGATTGCGTCCACCACCGGTCTTCTCAACCAGTAGTCTCATCAGGAGACGACCGATTCGACCAAATCCATAAACCACTACATCCATGGGGTCCCAGTCGACCGTATTCACGCCAATAATAGCGGTACAATTTTGGGTGACGTAGTCTTCCATCGAAAGACCCTCATCATCCTCCATATAGTTCGATGTGAGTTTGCCAATATCGATATGAGCAGGAGCGAGATCAAGTCTCGAAAGAATTTCCAGGATGGGATGGGTTTCAAATTCCGACATCTCATTCTGCTCGATCTGCCTGACAGCACGATGAGCCTTCATCAAATCAATGACTGACTGGTTATAGAGTGGTAAACCATGAATGTAGATCACCACATTTCTTCGATAAAGCCCCCCTATCATGGGGATCATCGCTTCAGCCAGAGCTTCTCTTTCTTTCCAGTCGGCAAAAACACCATCAAGGCCAGGTCGCGCCACGGGCAACTCCTATCAAAATAAGTAAATATGAGGTAAGTCCTTGTTTTCACGCGTCGAAAACAGACTTTATGAGGGATTACCCATCCTCTCTGCGTGCGGGGGGTATTATCGTGGGTTGCCGAACCTAACGCAATAGATTCCTGTACGAATGGTTACCTGATTCAGGTTTGGATTCCAGCATCTGATTTTTTCTGATTGCAGGGGAGAGGACGACGCATTTCAGAAAGCACAGGCAGTGATAAAGTCAGGCAGCAGGCGCGGTCAACTACTATCGTTGATCCAGAATCAGCAGATTCTTGTCCTGATCTATGCGGAAATCATAGTGCCTGAGATAGTTCATGCCCAGTAGCCCCTTTACACCTCTCGGCATATTGAGGTTAAGCGCACCCACGGTTACCTTGGCGAGTCTTGCTCTGCCCAGCCCGATGCTGTCAACAGTCACCACAGGAGCCTGTACCACCCCATTAGCTGTCGCAAAATACTCGAGCCGACCTGACAGATTGTAGCCCAATCCTTCAAGCACAGAAGACTCCAGTACCGTCATTGCCGCGCCTGTATCAATCAGCACCATGATGGTCTGACTGTCATCTATCATTGCCTTAACCAGAAACTGACCCGCTTTTGCAATCAGTGGTAACTCTTCCATCGATGTAGCCCCGGGGGTCTCAGCCTCCTCGATCTGAGCTACTAGCTGGCGCGCTTCGGCGCCTAACTTATCGTGATTAATGATTTGAGACAGCGGTGCCAGGGCCGCTTGATCATTGCCCATACGTACCCGGAGTCTTCCCAGCTCCAGGTGGAACTGTGCCAGTTGCGGCAGAGACAGGGTTAACATCTCATAGAGTGTATCTACCTGGCCAAACTGATTCAGTGAGATAAGCTCTTTCGTGTACTGATCGACCAGCCTGGCCAATCTGAATTCAAACGAATCCTGCTGATTGATATCTTTAATAACGAAAGACGCGCGCAACAAAATTTCAAGCGATTCGTCGAACTGCCCCTGTGCCGCCAATTCATCACTAAGAGTTGTCAGAACTTCAAAATCATCACCATTCTTATGGAGATATCCTCTCAGCCTTATCACTCGCCGCGAATCGGAATCGTTAGAAATCAGGTTAAGAAATTCAGAAGGTTCATAGGCACTATCCTCTGTCGCTAGCTTCGTACGTGATTGCTCCGGTCTGAATACGGTCTGCGATTCAACCGCGGGTATATTGTTTTCAGCGACGGTTTCCGATTCCGGGAAAAAACCCCTGATCCACCATCCGGCAGAAACACCCACCAATAGAATGACTAAACCGATGGTGAATATCTTATTCAACGACGAAGATTCCCTGCATGCTGTTACCGTACGGTTTCAATTTCCAAATAACCCGGTTTGATTTCAAGGCTTGTTTTATTTTAGTGAGAGAGTACCCTTTGTACCCCTCAAAATCAGCAATATAGAATAGTACCGGCATGTCCTCAGCCCTCGCATTGGGTCCACATCAATTACCCAGATCGTCAAACGACCGCCGTCACTGGGGTAATTTAAGCGGTAGTGGAGAATCACTGGCTATTGCCCAGAACCTCGCAGCTCAATCAGATTTTGCACTCATCATTGTTGAAGATTCAAATGCCGCAGAGAAAACCTACCACGAACTTCGTTTTTTCCTCCCGGCCGAATTCCCTGTACTACTCTTTCCGGACTGGGAAACACTGATTTACGACAGCTTTTCTCCACATCAGGATATCATTTCAGAAAGACTGTCAATCCTCAATCGCCTGCCGACCATGACGGCAGGCGCACTCGTCGTCCCGGCGTCTACCATTATGCAACGGGTTCCGCCGAGAGCATTTTCACTCGGCAGCAGCCTCGTGCTCGAGACAGGTCAGAAATTTGACATCACTGGCATGCGCCGAAAACTTGAAGCCTCTGCGTACAGATGCGTCGAGACCGTACTCGAACACGGTGAATTTGCAGTACGAGGCTCAATAATGGATATCTACCCCATGGGTTCAGATCTGCCATATCGACTGGATCTATTTGATGATGAAATCGAGTCGCTGCGAACCTTTGATCCGGAAACTCAGCTTTCAATAGAAAAAGTCAGCGATATCAATCTACTGCCTGCGAGAGAATTTCCGCTCGGAGATGAAGACATCAGGAATTTCCAGGACAAATGGCACCAGCACTTCCAGGTGGACCCCCGTAACTGCGCTGTATATCAGGATGTTTCCCAGGGAATTTCACCTGCTGGTGTGGAGTATTATCTACCCCTCTTCTTTGATGAACTGGAAAGCCTGTTCGACTACCTGCCAGAACAGACACTGGTCTTCACCAGTGATGTTGAAGATATCATGAACAGACACTGGCAGGACGCTTCTAATCGCTACGAAAACCTCCGTTACGATGTACAGCGGCCTATCCTGGCGCCGGAAGATATCCTAATTCCTGCTGACGTACTTTTTTCGCATGCCAATAAACGACCTCGGATAAAACTCAACCAACATAAGTCTAAAGGGGACAATCTTGACTTCCAGGATCTACCCGATATCGCAATCAACGACAGGCTACAGAGACCTCTGTCTGATTTAGCCAAATTCATATCGAACAACCCGGAAACTAAAATACTCATCGTTACAGAGTCAAATGGCAGGCGTGAAGTTGTTGATGAATTGCTAGATCACAATGGCTTAGGTGCGAAGGGCGTCGAGAGCTGGGATCAGGCAATTGAAGCAGACGATAAACTTTTGTTAACCGTTGCCTCACTTGAACGGGGATTGTATTTGCCCGGCAACCATTTTCTGCTCATCAGCGAGCAACATTTATTCGGTGAGCACGTACTCCAGCGAAGGCGTCGGGACAAACAAAAAGATAATGCGGCCGAACTTGTCATCAAGAGCCTTACAGAACTTAATATCGGCTCGCCGGTCGTGCATATCGACCATGGTGTTGGCCGATACCTTGGGCTTGAGACCCTGGTGATTGACGCTGACGAAATGGAATTTCTCTGTCTGCGATACCAGGATGATGCAAAACTCTATGTTCCTGTATCGTCCCTTCATTTGATTTCCCGATATGCAGGCGCAGAAGAAGCGGTTGCCCCGTTACACAGACTAGGCGGAGATGCGTGGGAGAAAGCAAAGCGTAAAGCAGCGGAGAAGATCAGGGATGTCGCCGCGGAACTACTCGATATTTATGCAAGGCGTGAAGCAAAGAGCGGATATGCCTATCCGGAACCTGGTGATTCCTACTACAAATTCGCCAGCGCATTTCCGTTTGAAGAAACACCCGATCAGCAAAATGCGATCGAAAGGGTTGTGTCGGATATGGTTAAGGGCAAAGCCATGGATCATCTTGTATGCGGAGATGTTGGCTTCGGCAAGACAGAAGTTGCCATGAGGGCGACTTTCCTTGCGGTCGAAGCAGGAAAGCAGGTTGCTATTCTGGTTCCCACGACTTTGCTTGCGCAACAGCATACCGATACGTTCAAGGATCGTTTCGCCGACTGGCCGGTCAATATCGAATCCATATCCAGATTCAAGACCAAGAAGGAACAGCGTCTGGTCGCAGACAAGATGGCAGCCGGGACAATAGATATCGTGATCGGCACTCATGCACTCATCCAGGACGGGATGGCTTTCAAGAATCTTGGACTGTTGATTATCGATGAAGAACATCGATTCGGCGTCAGACAAAAAGAGAAGCTAAAATCTCTGCGTGCTGAAGTAGATATTCTGACAATGACTGCAACGCCTATCCCAAGGACACTCAACATGGCAATGTCAGGTATGAGGGACTTAACCATCATCGCCACACCACCAGCAAAAAGGCTGTCGATTAAGACTTTTGTCAGACAGACAAATAATGGCCTGATACGTGAAGCAATTCAGCGGGAACTCATGCGCGGAGGGCAGGTATATTATCTCCACAATGAGGTGAAAACGATTGAAGATACGGCAAGGAAACTGCAGGAAATAGTCCCTGAAGCAAGACTTTCAATCGGCCACGGGCAAATGCGAGAGCGAGAACTCGAGCAGGTTATGTCAGATTTCTATCACAAGCGCACCAACGTCCTTGTCTGTAGCACAATTATCGAAACCGGTATTGACGTTCCCAACGCCAATACCATCATTATGGATCGCGCCGACAAGTTTGGCCTGGCACAAATACACCAGCTACGAGGACGCGTTGGTCGCTCGCACCATCAGGCCTATGCCTATCTCCTGACACCTCATCCGAAAGCTGTAAGCCGGGATGCGAGTAAAAGGCTTGATGCAATCACCGAGGCGGAAGACCTGGGCTCGGGTTTTATTCTTGCAACCCATGACCTGGAAATCAGGGGCGCCGGTGAACTGCTCGGAGATGAACAGACCGGAAATATGCAGACGGTAGGATATTCTCTCTATATGGAAATGTTAGATCGCGCTGTTAAAGCGATAAAAGAAGGTAAAACACCAAACCTCGATCGACCGCTGAAAGAAGGCACTGAAATAAACCTGCGACTACCGGCTTTGATTCCTGAAAACTATCTCCCGGATGTTCACAGCAGATTGGTATTATATAAACGAATTTCCAACGCCGAGGATGATGAACAACTGAAATCACTGCAGGTGGAAATGATCGACCGGTTCGGATTACTACCCGAGGCGACAAAAACGCTGTTTAGAATCACCAAATTGAAACTCAGGGCGGAAAAGCTGGGAATAAAAAAACTCGATGCCGGTACCAAAGGCGGTAAACTCGAATTCAATCAGGACACACCAGTCGAACCTTTTCGCATTGTTCAACTGGTTCAATCAGATCCACACCGTTATCGTCTCGCCACGGCGAACCAGTTGGCATTTGAAGAGAATATGGATAATCCTGAAACCAGGTTTAAAAGAATTGAGCGACTATTCGAAAGACTGGAGAGTAAAAATCTTGCAATTGCCGGTTAGATTTCTCGCCCTTGTTCTTCTGTCAGCTCATGCCCTCACCACTTATGGAGAGGATTACAAGAACTGGTATCAGGTCGAAATAATTGTTTTCGCGCTGAACAAACCCACACCAGGTGATGAGGTCTGGCCACTGGCGCCCCTGTCTTACCCTTCTGATATGGTGCGGATCAGCCCGGAAGATGACAACACCTTATCACCCCATACACTTCGTCAGTTGAATCAGATCCTTGCCCATGAAGCGCTTCTGCCGGATGAAGATGCCTCATCTGACGAGATCTCACCGGCAACCAGTTTTCTATTCGAGAGCAGAAGTCGATTCAAGGTCCCCTCACCTCAAAACAACAGGCAGCTCCCGGAGAATGCAGAACAGACCAGATCGGTGGAAGGTGAGGACGATTCTCCTCCGCCTGACGCAGCAGATCCGGCAATGGCCAGCGACAACCAGGCAACCCTTGAGCGGCAGACAGTAAACTATGATGATTTCTTTGACACGGATGAACCTCAGGCGTTTAGAGCGATTGGGGCCAAACACAGAACGCTGAATGCTTTTGCCAGGAGTATTAACAGATCTTCTCTGTACCGCATGATACTTCATCAGGCCTGGCGGCAGCCCATTGATAAAGAGGCGACGCCCGTACTGATACAGGCTGGAAAACACTATGATGACAGCTATGAGGTCGATGGAAGCATTGGCATCAGTCGCTCACGCTTCCTGCACTTAACGACCGACCTCTGGTATACGAATTTTACCTCAAGGTATCAGCAGGCATCATTGCCAATCACCCTCGATCTTCCACCAGAAGTTGCCAGCAAGTACCCGGAAGTAACCACCTGGGAATCAGAGAGGGGTAATTATCTGCCAATACACTCCCATAAACTTGATCAGTCCAGAAGAATGCGCAGCGCTACAGTCCACTTCATCGACCATCCTTACTTCGGCATTCTGGTTCGAATTGATCAATTCGACTGGAACGCGTTTGCCGATCAGGCCAGGAACTAATTTCTACTTCAGGACCTTTTCTCAGTCAGCCTGACCAAAATTGACGCTACCCGGGTCATGCCCTCGCTCAGCACTTCAGTTATTGCCTGGAGATCAATAATGTCATCACTGAGCCCTGCGCCTGCATTAATTATCACCGAGATACCCGCATAGGCAATCTCTTTTTCTCTTGCCAATGATGCTTCCGGCATTGCGGTCATCCCGACTATGGTGCAGCCGTCAATACCCATGCGCCTGATCTCAGCGGCAGTTTCCAGTCTGGGCCCCTGGGTGCATCCGTAAACGCCACTGGTGTGACAGTCATCTTGGGAAAGGTCTCTGGCTGCCATGAGCAATTCCTGCCGCAGCTTTTCATCGTAGGGATGGGTGAAATCGATATGATGAAGTTCACTATCAAAATAAGTCGATTCGCGACCGGAGGTATAATCGATGATCTGATCCGGTACAACCAGGTCGCCAACCCCGAGCAGTGGATCGACACTACCGACCGCCGATACAGCGATAATCTCATCAATGCCCGACTGCGACAAAGCATCGATGTTAGCTCGATAGTTGATCATGTGGGGGGGATTTGAAGGTGGATTGCCATGCCTTGGCAAAAAGCACAGCGGTAATCCCGATAGCTCACCTGTCTCCAGGTAAACCGTTCCAAAATTCGTATTGACCGACACTGCCTGCCTGTTTTGCAGACCTGCGAGTTCACCAAAACCGGTTCCACCGATTACTGCTAACAATTCCCTGTGTCCGGTCTATTTCTTATCTTTTACTACCTTTTTCTTTACTTTCTTCGCGGGTCCTTTTGCACTTTTGGGTGTTTCAGCCGTCGTTGTAGCTTTTGCTACCCGGTCTATCATGCCAGCCATATTGCCCATAGACATCAGATGACAATATACCCATGCCAGTTCACCGGATTTGAAGAATTCCAGCGCCTTTTCATCCGACATTGCCAACAATTTCTTTTCGTCAACCGCAAGCAACCCGGTCAATGAGAATTGCTGGCCATCCGCCATATCTACCTTGGCGTTTAACGACATCAGAAGTTCATTTTCCTGCAATCTCTGGGTGAACTTCTCTGTTCTCAGATACTGTCGCTGATATTCTTCCAGAAATTCAATCGCCTGGGTCAGGATAGGTGTTGCTTCTCCGTCTTTGAACAAGGGCTCTCCTTCATCATCGTTGAATCCGGGGAAACTCTCGTCAATACATACCATTCTCTGTCCTGGTTCCTGACCATCTGCCAGTACAAAGGGATAGCGTCTGATGAAAGCCGGGACATAACGCGCATCCCATTCACCTTTGTCGGTAACAAACAGGTTGTCCTCATTTCTGACACCCAGTAGTGCAACCGGAACAATCTTGTCACCGGATTGAGCGAATACAATCGGGTATTCCTTGGCCGCTTCTGTGAATTCAACACCAGCAAGAATCACGGAATTGGTGTTTGCGGCAAATCTGAAATCAGATGTTGGTTTTAACTTTAGATCCTGATGTTCCGATTTATTCAGAGCAACAGGTTTATCGTAAAATAGCAAGCTGGTCATATCTTGTCCTTAGTTCGTCTCGAAATCAGATAACTCATCCGGATTTAGAATACAGAGCAATTCGTTCGGCATCCCATGCCAACACAAAAAGAAAGTTTAGCCCAATCGGCTCAAAAGGTTTAGTTTGATATAAACCTGCCATCAAATCAGTCAGAATCAGGTAAATAGTGTATCTCAGGCAAGTTCCGGTAAAAGCCTTCGATATCCATGCCGTAGCCAAAAACATACTCATCAGCACAGGACAATCCTACAATATCCGGACGAAAGTCCACTTTTTTCCGATCATGAACCTTGTCGAGCAAAACAGCCGATACAACGCTGGTGGCACCTTCTGCAAGGCAATACTCAACGAGAGCTGACATGGTCTCCCCTTCGTCAAATATATCGTCAATCAGAATTATCCGCGCACTTTCGAGAGATTTTTTGGGTCTGGCATGCCATTTCAGCTCAGATCCATGGGTCGTATCCTGATATCTGCTAAGGAGAACAGAATCCAGCATTACAGGGAATCTCAGATGCCTGAGTATATCGCTGGTAATCATCAGACCACCATTTAGCACACATAAGACCAGCCAGGGTCCATCCGTACACAACGCATTCAATTTCTCAGCCATTGATTCGACAGCGGTTGCAATCTCTTGCCGACTAAACAGTATTTTTGAGGTTGGACGTTCCATCTACCCTGGCCCTGCCTATGAAGGCTCCGCTGGAATCTGCTCGAGCTGAATACTTGAAGTCGGATATGCCAGGGCTGCGCCATGAGATTCTACAATCCGGTATATTTCCATCAGGATAGCTTCCTTAACGCCATGATATTTCACCCAATCGGTTGTCTTGGTGAAGGTATAAACAAAAAAGTCTATGGAGGAAGGGGCAAAGGAAATCACATTAACGATCAATGTCTGGGTGGAATCAATTTCTTCATGATTTCTGAGCATATCGCGAACATCGTCGACAATCTGGCTGACGTTCGCGGCATCGTCATATCTCACACCGATCGTCTCATAAATCCGTCGATTCTGCATTCTGGATGGATTCTCAACGGCGATCGTCGCAAAAATTGAATTCGGTATATAAAGCGGTCTCTTGTCGAACGTGCGAATCACGGTCAGACGCCAGCCAATATTCTCGACGGTTCCTTCTATTTCACGGTCAGGACTTCGCACCCAGTCGCCAACAGCAAATGGCCGATCCAGGTAGATCATCAAGCCACCGAAGAAATTCGCCAGAAGGTCTTTGGCTGCAAATCCTACGGCAATACCACCAACACCACCGAATGCAAGGATGCCCGATACACTGACGCCGAGGGTTTGCAGTACCGAAAGCGCCGCAGTGATAAATACCGAAATGCGCAACAGCTTTCCAATGGCCTGGGTGGTCGTCACATCCGACCCACTGTGAATGAATCCTACTTCACATTCCTTGACGAAACGGGTAAGAAAGAGTGTAAACAACCCAACAACAGCGACATATCGGACAGGCTCAATCAGTTCTGCCAGACCCGAATCTGCCTCTGCAGAAATGAGTTCAGCAGCCCAGGTGAATCCGATGACCCAGATTAGCCATGAGAGAGGTTTGCGAATCGAATTGAGTAAAGCGTCATCCCATACGGTCTTGGATTCACGAGTTCGCGCCGCGAGCTGATCGAAAATTCTCCGGGAAAGGTAGTTCAGGATCATCGTAACGAAAACAATCGAGAACACGAGTATAAGGAGTGGACTGGTTACCCACGATATCAGCGTTTGATAATGCTCATCCATGACGGATCAATCTGCCAGCCCCGCCCAACGACGTCAAGGGCTGAAAACAGGCTTGTTCTTCGGTAATCGGGCGAGATTATAGCCCGTCGGATTTGCAGGTTTTGAAGGAACTCTTACCCTGACGACAGGCGTGACAGCCCTGGTGCGAACCTGTTCTATGATGCTTTCTGCATCTGAGTAATCATCATCCAGGGAAGGAAGTGAAACATCTGATGCGAACTGGTTGTCAATTTCAACTACAGGTGTATCTTCAAATCCCAATTCGGCGAGCTTTGATCTGGCGGACTCTATCTCACTTTGACTCAACGGCCCGATAAGAACCCTGTGAATCACCTGCCCTTCAATCAGCGCAGTCTCTCCCCGAACAGAGATAAAAACATCCGACAGATTTCTCTCCATCTCAAGCGCTTCTTCTACTTCAGTCGAGCTCGCTGCCACAAGGTACAAATTATCCGATTGAGCAGTTTCATAACCACCAGCTTCTTGCCCCGGTGAATCCGGCGAGGCAGCAGAAGTTGAGGTTGATGGCTCAGTTAGCGCAGTGGCTGTTCTTGTTTGTGATGCAGTTTGTGTGGCCGTTTGCGTGCGTGTAGTTGTTTGTGTAGCGGACGCGGTCATACTCGCGGAGGACAGGTACCATGGTTCGATATTCATTTTGACCAGTTGATTTAGAATCCGGTCATTGAAGTGATTCGAGGTTATCAACAGTCTGAAGTATCTGCTACCAGAGACGGAATATTCAGAGATACTGATCTCAGCTCCGGTAAGAGACGAGAGTCTCACCGCTTCCTTATTCGCAACAAGCGCCTGGGTATAGCTACCGATCACCCAATAATCTTGTGCGATTATCGGATTACTAAATAGGCATGCGAGAATCAGCCCCAAATAAAAACGCTTGTTCATATAAATAGATGTCGCCCTGGTTTCCTGTGACTCCAGTTATCCGTTTATCGCCAATGCAATCGCACGGTAACCTCTAACTCGTATCAAATGTAATAAGAAATGCTTAACAACCTTGTTAGATACACTGGTCAACATTATCTCATGACATTTTGATGATGGAGTTTATACCTTTGATGACTCAAGGTCTGCACAAAACAGCGATAAAGTCACACTTTTTTGAGTACGAATGCTGCTCCCAAAAAGTCCATTACACCAGTGTCGACACCACTTTTCCTCCAAAATTAAAACATTTTTACACTATTGAGGAATTTTCACCGGGTGAAGATGATATATACAAACTTTCGTTTATAACTAACAGTTGGTTCAAGCCGTTATTTCAATCAGAAACAATTTACCTGAAATTATTTCTTGTCATAGCAATTAACCTGTATATAATCACAGTAACTGTATATAAATCCATATATCTGGTTTGGCGGGTAGAATGTCAGAAGCGGGTAGGTGGTATCTAGCAACGCTAAAGGTAAAGTAAATTATGATAAAACTGACCCCCAGGCAAAACGAAGTACTCGATTTCATAAAGAGCTACATGAATGAAACCGGCTACCCACCCACCCGGGCAGATATCGCCCATGAATTGGGTTTTCGAAGTGCGAATGCCTCGGAAGAACACCTCAAGGCGCTGGCAAGAAAAGGTGCTATTGAAATGATTCCGGGGACTTCGAGGGGTATCAAGTTGCCGGATGATAACGGCTTACCTATTGTTGGTCGGGTCGCCGCAGGCAGCCCTATTCTGGCGGAAGAGCATATTGAGGATTATTGCGAACTCGCTCCTGAGTTCTTTCACCCGAGCGCTGACTACCTGTTGACGGTGCACGGCGACAGCATGATCGAATGCGGGATTCTCGATGGAGATCTGGTCGCAGTTCACAAGACTCAGAACGTCAACAACGGTGATATTGTAATCGCAAGAATTGAAGACGAAGTGACAGTGAAGCGTTTGAAGAAAAACCGGAGCAAATTTCAGATCACCCTATTGCCAGAAAATCAGGACTATGAGCCGATCGAAGTTGATTTAAGGGATCAGGCATTTGCAATCGAGGGGTTGATGGTTGGCGTGATTCGCCACTGATCTGCAATCAATTCAGGCTGATTCTCGAAGAGGATCAGTATCCTATTTCTTCGACTTTCTTTTCTTCGTTTGCTGCTCGACCCAGTCTCCGTCGACATAATCTGCACGCCATCCTGAAGGTTTTCCGTTTTCTTTTTCAGTGGCAATATAATGTTCTTTTGTCTTGCGGGCGAATTTCACGATTGTGCGTCTACCCTCAGGATCCTTCACTGGCGCACGCATTAGAAAAGAATATTTGGGATCTATTTCATTCTGGTGGGGTAACAGTTCATCTATGAATGGTGCTCGTGTTTCCCTATTTTTTGGAAACTGACTCGCCGCCAGGAATATACCGGCAGCACCATCTCGTAACAGATATGTATCTTCAACCTTCTTGCAGACGAGTTCAGGCATCGGCACAGGATCCATTTTCGGTGGTGCAGCTTCGCCGTTTCGAAGCAGCTTCCTCGTATTCTTGCAATCATCTGAAGTACAGCCGAAGTACTTTCCAAAACGGCCTGTTTTAAGCTGCATCTCAGCATCACACTTATCACACTCGAGAACAGGTCCGTCATATCCCTTGATTTTGAATTCGCCTTTTTCAACTTCAAAGCCGTCACAATCGGGGCTATTTCCGCAGATGTGCAACTTGCGTTCAGTGTCGATCAGGTAACTATCCATGGCGGTTTTGCATTTATTGCAGCGACGTTTAGTTCGCAGTATCCGCGACTCTTCTTCATCGTCTCCATTCAAATCCACGACTTCATCACCCGCCACCAGGTTTATGGTCTGCTTGCAGCGTTCTTTTGGAGGCAAGGCATAACCGGAACAGCCGAGAAATACGCCTGTACTTGCCGTTCTGACCTGCATTTTCCTGCCACACAAGGGGCAGTCGATATCGGTCATTAACGGTTCATTTGCCCGCATGCCTTCGTCGCTACTGGCTTTCTCCAGTTTTTCCTCAAAGTCCGAATAGAAATCGTTGAGTACCTTTTTCCAATCAATTTTATCGTCGGAAACCTCATCGAGCGATTCTTCCAAATGAGCAGTGAATCCATAGTCCAGCAGATTGTTAAAATTCTCCACCAGTCGATCGGTGACCAACTCTCCGATTTTCTCTGCATAAAATCTCTTGTTCTGCAGCGTAACGTATCCCCTGTCCTGGATAGTGGATATGATCGATGCATAGGTGGATGGTCGGCCAATACCTCTTTTCTCGAGTTCCTTGACGAGACTTGCCTCACCATATCTGGGTTTGGGTTTTGTGAAATGCTGGGACGGAAACAGCTCTTTTAACTCGAGCACCTGATCGACCTGGTAGTCTGGCAATATTACTTCATCTTCCTTTCGAACGGCCGGGGGCTGTACCCGTGTATAACCATCAAACCTGAGAATACGACCTCGAACTCGCAACTGAAGATCATCGGCAGCAACGATTACCGTTGTACTGGTGTACTCGGCATTCGGCATCTGACAGGCAACAAACTGACGCCAGATCAATTCATATAGTCTTTCAGCATCCCGCTCCATACCGGCAATCGATGTTGTTTTAATATTTACATCGGATGGTCTGATCGCCTCATGCGCTTCCTGTGCACCTTCTTTGCTTGAATACAACCTCGGTTCATCCAGCAGATACTTCTTCCCGAATTCAGTCGAGATGAATTCCCTGCAGCTATTTACTGCCTCAGCACTCAAGTTAAGAGAATCGGTACGCATATACGTGATATAACCGGCTTCGTACAATCGCTGGGCCAGCATCATGGTCTTCTTTACCCCGAAGCCGAGTCTCGTGCTCGCCGCCTGCTGAAGCGTTGAGGTAATAAACGGCGCGGTGGGTTTGGTTTGAGTTGGCTTGTCTTCACGGCTACTGACAATGAATTTCGCTTCTCTAAGTTTTTTGAGCGCGGCATCTGTCTGTTCTTTGTTAACAGGCCGAAAACTTTTGTCTGCTTCTTTTGTTACCTGAAATCGGATCGCCTTTTCTTTTGCTTCACCCTCATAGCTCAGATCAGCATAGACTTCCCAGTATTCTTCCGGGATGAATGCACGAATTTCCCGCTCCCTTTCTATAATCAATCTGACTGCAACAGATTGAACCCGACCAGCCGAGAGGCCGCGGGCAATCTTTGCCCATAGCAGGGGAGAAATCATGAATCCCACAACCCGATCAAGGAATCTTCGGGCCTGCTGCGCATTGACCCGGGCCATATTGACATCACCAGGATGCTCGAATGCTTCCTGGATCGCTTTCTTGGTTATCTCATTAAAAACAACCCGCCGATATCTATCCTCATCCCCGCCGATTGCTTCCTGCAAATGCCAGGCGATGGCTTCACCTTCCCTGTCCAGGTCAGTGGCCAGGTATATCTCATCAGCATCTTCTGCAAGTTTCCTGAGTTCGGTTACTACCTTTTCCTTGCCGGGCAATATCTGGTATTCGGCTTTCCAGTCTTTATTCGGGTCGATACCCATTCGGGTGACGAGTTGCTGCCTTGCTTTCTTCTTCTTGTGAGCAGCTTTTTTGGCCGGTGACATCTTTCGTGTCTTGGCCGCTTCCTTTGCCCTTGCCTTGGGATCTGACTTGCTGGTGCTGCCCGTTGGTAAATCACGGATATGCCCTACGCTGGATTTAACCACGTAGTCTTTGCCGAGATATTTATTGATGGTCTTTGCCTTTGCAGGGGACTCAACAATTACCAGAGATTTACCCATAATTCATATAACTCAGTCGTGATCTCTTTAAGACCTTTAAAAAACGGCGACATATATAGTGTTAAAGCAAGGCGAGGTCAAGTGAAATCAAACACCCTGCCCTGCAATTCCTTTTTTAGCTTAGCCGACTAAATACGGTAGCTGTCAACTACCTCCTGTCAAATTTTCATCATCAGAAGATTCATCAGCATCTGCAATCGTGATATCTGTGGCAGTACAACCTTCAAGAAAATCAATGGCTTCCTGCACATCTCCCTCTTCTTTCCAATAGATAGAAACGGTCAGGTTTTTTTCTTCTACCCTCACCACATCGTTAGGCAAACCACTCAAATTCGCTACGATAAAGTGTTTCAGATCGTCATACTCATCCAATTTCAAATCTTCATCCCATTGCCATCCGATCGCAGGTCCCCCTTCTTTCTGTACGGTCTTTCGATAGCTGCCCCATACCGGGTATGAGATCGGACGCCAGCTATCGATTCGTTTTCTCTGCAACCGGTAAGCTGCAACGGACATCTTTCGCTCCAACTGTTTACCCGTGCTTGACAGGTATTTTTCAGGATCCGGGTCGGGATCATCAATTCTTGTGAGTTCTACGCCAATGCCTCTCGCCATCGCTGTTTTACGCTTTGTCATCTGCCCTTTTTGTTTCTTGCTCGGTAGAATCGCAAACACGGGAACAATCACAAGCAGTAAGATGAAACCGATAATAATATAAGCCATATTTATATTGTCCTTGCTTAAAATTGACAGCACAAATGTTGCATCAATCCAGTGTTGAGCCGGGAACTAATAATGTGTAAATTTGCCAAAAACGATATAACAATAACAAAATCGTTAAGAGGGTCACGAATATGAGTGAATATAGTCATATACTCGCAGCCGTCGATTTGACTGAAGAGTCACATATTGTTGCTAAAAGGGCTTGCGCGTTAAGATCGGTCTACGGGGCCAAGATTAGCTGCCTCCACGTTATTGAACCCCTGAGCCTCGCGTACGGGGGAGATATTCCAATGGATCTCTCCTCAATCCAGGAACAGATTCAGGAGACCGCAAAATTGCATCTGGCTGAGTTCGCCAGGTCACTGAAAATTCCTGAAGAAGACCAACATCTCATTTTCGGCCGACCGGAAACTGAGATTCATTCCCTGGCTAAACAGATAGGTGCCGATTTGATCGTCGTGGGCAGCCACGGGCGTCACGGTCTTGCGCTGCTTCTGGGATCTACTGCCAATGGTGTCTTACACGGTGCACCCTGTGATGTTCTTGCAGTCAGAGTCGGGAAATAGACCGCTGGCCTGTATAGAGAAAATTAGCTATCTTTCACCGTATACCCGATAAATTTTTGAGTGACAATGCACGTTCGCTTACTGGTTTTCATATTTCTCCTCGGTGCTCACCTCAACGCTTCTGGTAACAGTGGCTATTCGTTTTCAAATAACAATCCCGACCAGGAATCCAGGTTCGAACAGCGACAATTATACAAGCAGTTAATATATCTGATTAAGACCAATCAACGATCCAAGTATCGTGCCAAACAATCACAATTAATCGACTACCCGCTATATCCGTACCTCGAATACACCGAGAAGGCTAATCGCATTTCACGCCAGTCTGAATCTGCCATTTCGGATTTTGTTGAACAATACCAGGACACGCCACTTGCCAACCGGCTACTACAGAGATGGTTATCGTCATTGGCAAGACGCGGCGAGTGGGAGAAACTGGTGGCAAATTACCTGCAGGAAGGCGCTACAGATGCTAACAATTGTCATTATGCCTATGCACTGCACAAGAACGACAAACGCGATGAGGCAATTGCACTTGCCAGAAAGCTATGGCTGGTAAAATTCTCGCAGCCTGATGCATGCGACCCCATATTCAAAGTGTGGCGGGACTCTGAAGGTCTTACAAACGACCTTGTCTGGGCCAGATTCAGCATGGCATTAACGGCAAACAACGTAACCCTTGCAACCTATCTTATGCGTTTTATTGACAAGAAGGACAAGGCGCTTGCTAACAGTTTCAAACTGGCTCACACGAAGCCACGTTATATTACCCAGACAAACCGATTTAAACGCAAAGATGATAAAACCCAATCAGCTATCCTCCATGGCTTAAAGAGACTGGCTCGCAAAGATGCCATGAAAGCGCTTAACACCCTGAACATATACCTCGACAGCCATGAGTTTTCTCAAGAACAACTTGACCCTGTGCTGACTTATATTGGTGTAAGAATCGCACGAGACCCCGATACAGTTGATGCCCTGGATCAGATACCCTTTGATCTATCCAAAGATCAGCAGATACTGGAGGCGAAGCTGCGAACTTCGCTTAGGCAACTCGATTGGCGCGACGTGCTCGTCTATATACATCTTCTTGAGGACGAGGTGCAGCAGTCTGACCGCTGGCAATATTGGAAAGCCCGCATTCTAAGTGCTTCAGACGACAGCAAGGACCAGCAGATTGCCACCGGGATTTACCGATCACTCGCACGACAACGAAGTTTTTATGGATTCATGTCCGCAGACGTACTGAAAGTGGAATACAATTTTCAGGACAATCCTATAAGTATCAGCGAAGAAGAGATTTTAGCGCTTGAAGAAACGCCTGGTATTGAAAGGGCACTGGAGCTATTTATCCTGAATGAACGCACCAATGCACGCCGGGAGTGGAATTTCACAACCCGTGATTTTTCATCGAGGGAGTTGCAGATCGCGGCGAGGGTTGCAAAGAAGTGGGGCTGGCACGAACAGGCGATTCAGGCGATGATCGCTGCAGAAGCATGGAATGATCTTGATATACGTTTTCCGCTGGCTTTTCAGGACAATTTTATCAGTGGTGCCAGAACGGCAGACATTCCCCTTGACTGGAATATTGCAGTTGCAAGACAGGAAAGTGCTTTTATGCCGGATGCACGATCACCGGTGGGAGCTCTTGGTATCATGCAGCTTATGCCTGAGACCGCGAAACTGACCGCAAGGAGGGTCGGCATGAACTCTCCATCGGTTCGAGACCTGACTAATCCGTCAACCAATATACGTCTGGGTTCAGCTTACCTGGGTCAGATGCTGCGCAGATTCAAACACAATCGAATTCTGGCCTCTGCCGCCTACAACGCTGGCCCTGCACGAGTGAAGACATGGATTGATGACAAACTGCCTCTCGATGTCTGGGTAGAAACAATCCCTTTCAGAGAAACCCGCTCTTACGTCATGAATGTTCTTGTCTTCTCAACCATCTACTCCCGCAAACTGGATCGCAGTTCACCCCTTATTTACGAACATGAGCTTCGGTCATTTTCAAGACAGCAGATCACCTCGTCGAGTACCGGTTCACCGGACAAATCTTAATTAAAAGCCTACTCGACTAATCATGAGATTGAGCATTTGGTCAACATATTGAATGGCTGATCTTCCAGGCACTATTTCAGCTATACTACGCCGCTTTTATCCATCTGAAGTTCAGGCTTGAATCGAATGAGTCTCATAGACATCGGAGCGAATCTAACCCACGATTCTTTTAACGACGATCTGGATGATATTCTTACCTCCGCAAAAGCCCGGCGTATAGAGACCCTCATTGTCACCGGAGCTTCATTGCAAGGTAGCAGCGATGCGCTTGAACTTGCCAGGAATTATCCAGGTGAGTTATTTGCTACTGCGGGAATCCACCCTCATCACGCCGAAGAAATGAATCAACCAGGGTTGGCACAACTTCGCAGACTGGCAAAAGCACCTGAGGTCAGGGCGATTGGCGAAACCGGACTGGACTTTTTCCGGGATTTCTCACCCCGACCGCAACAAATATCGTCTTTCGAGGCCCATATTGAACTCGCTATAGAAACGGGGTTACCCATGTTTCTCCACGAGAGAGATTCACACCCGGTATTTCGGGATGTACTGGCACCCCATCGGGATCAACTCAGTAACGTCGTTGTACATTGTTTTACCGGCGAATCAGACGCGCTCCATGCCTATCTGGATCTTGATTGCTATATTGGTATTACAGGCTGGATATGCGACGAGCGGCGAGGGGCACATCTGATACCCCTTCTTGAAGAAATCCCCGAGAATCGATTGATGATAGAAACCGATGCACCCTATCTGCTACCAAGAACAATCCGGCCAAAACCCAAATCGAGGCGAAACGAACCACGGTATCTGACCTATGTGTGCCAGTTCATCGCTGATAGTCTTAAGGTGTCTTATGAGCAGATAGCCAGTCAAACAACCAGTAATGCCAGACAGTTTTTTTCATTATGATAAGTCGATATTGGACTGATATGCTCAGCAGCCTGTCCTGTCAGAAATCCATGATGAAATTCTCCGGGTAACGCCGAATATGACAACATTGATTCAATGCCATCGCATAAGTCACTCTGTGAGCACAAAACAGTTGTTTTCATCATTGGACCTCACTATCAATGAAGGGGACCGGATAGGTCTGGTGGGTCACAATGGTTCAGGAAAATCGACCCTGCTCGCGATTATCAATAACAGCAACCAGCCGGATGACGGTGATATCTCCCGCAGCAATTCGCTGCACCTGTCTACCGTTGAACAATTTATTGACCCTTCGCTGGGTGAGTTGACCCTATCCCAGGCGCTTGCAGAGAAACTACCGACCGAAGAGAAGGATTTCAGTCAGTACAAGGTAGAGCAACTACTCGGCCAACTGGGATTTTCATCCAGGGAGTTCGAGTTTATTGTTTCTGATCTGAGTGGCGGCCAGCAGAACAGACTCATGTTTGCCCGCGCAGTGATCAATGATCCAAATCTGATACTGTTTGATGAGCCGACAAATCATCTCGATCTGAAAACACTCATCTTCTTCGAAGATTTTCTAAACAGAATAAGTGCTGCCTACCTTCTCATTTCGCATGATCGTCAATTTCTCGATGCCGTGACTGACAGGACCCTATTTCTCCGTGATCAGCAAATCTACAATTTCAACCTCCCCTATACCAAAGCAAAGAACCAGTTGGATCAGCAGGACGTTGCGGCTGCAGCGAGGAGAAAACAGGAAGAAAAAACAATCAAGAGCCTCAGAGAAAGTGCCAAGAGACTGGCAATCTGGGGCAAAGTCTATGACAACGAAAAAATCGCCGCAAAAGCCAAAAACATGGAGAAGCGGGTTGAGAAACTTGAGGAAAGCAAAACCTTCGTGACCCAGGGATCAAAATTGAATCTCACCCTCGATGTGCAGACCTCGAGAGCCAATCGAATGCTCCACATCGAAAACCAGGACATCTTCTCGCCGGGTGATCAACCAACAAAGCTGTTTCACGTTGAAGAGTTTTTCATCAGACCAGGTGACAGGGTTGCACTGTTGGGCCACAACGGTGTCGGTAAGACCACGATTATCAAAGAGATCATTACGCGGTATAAAAACGATAAAGATGGTGATTACATCAAGTTCAATCCACAGTGCGATATAGGATATTACGATCAGGAAATAGAGAATCTCAAATCATCGCGTTCCCTGACAGAAACACTTCGTGACAACTGCCCGCGAGGCAGCGAAAGTGACTACAAGTCCGCGCTGATTAAAGCAGGATTCCCCTATCTCGATCTCGACAAAAAAGTTGAAGTACTAAGCGGTGGCGAGAAAGCACGCCTTATGTTTCTAATCATCAAGCTCAATCAGCCAAACTTCCTTATCCTCGACGAACCCACAAATCATATTGATATCGAGGGGAAAGAAGAGCTTGAACAACAGATCCTTGAAACAAATGCCACGGTGCTGATTACCTCTCACGACCGCCGGTTTGTCGACACTATCGCTCAGCGCTACGTTTTGATTCATCAGGGAGGGCTGATAGAACTCAACGATCCGAATTGGTTCTATCATCTTAATCCCGCGAAGATTGAACAGGCAGAGACCAGTCAGGAAACAGTTATCAATACAACCCATGATTCAGATGAAGCTACCCTTGAGCGAATACTTGAGATTGAGCAATTACTGGATGATGACCTGGCGCGCAAATCCAAATTCCAGAAACCGAAGCTGCAGCAGAAGTGGAAAGAAGAACTGGCTGAACTGAATGGGAAACTGAAATAAACCCATCCAATCAATCAGCAAAACAGACCAAGAGCTCGTATTAACGATTTGTGGTCATCAATCATCCAGTGCATTCAGGATAGTGCAGTGAACGGCAGATTCTTCGCCCCCGCAACAAGCCTCGGTAATCTGCTCAAGTGCCTCTTTCATCCGCATGAGTTCGTTAATTTTCTCGTGGATATCGATGAGTTTATGTTCGGCGAGTTCTTTTACTTCACCACAGGTCCGGTCTTCACGATCCACCCGCAGAGACAAGAGTTCCATAATCTCCTTCAGTGAGAATCCCATCTTTTTTGCACGGACAATGAAATTGACCCGCGAGACTGCTTCCTCTGTGTAGAGGCGATACCCGGCATCGCTTCGGCGAGGTTCATCTATCAGTCCCTTTGACTCATAGAATCTGAGTGTTTCATTGTTGGTCGCAGTGCGTTTCGATAGATCCCCAATACGCAGATATGTCATCGACTCTCTCCTGTTGACGGTCGTGGGAGGCATTAAAAACCCTAAAGTTTACTATAAGGTCAATGGTTTTAACGATAATTTCCAGAAAATCTCAACCTTCTGGTCTTTTGGTTGGCTGGATTCAGCTTTACTATTACGCTCCATGATCGGTTGTGAACCACAGCCAGGGCTCATACCAGAAGGATTTGAGCGAACTTTTAAATGTTAGAAAGCAGAAGAAGTCCAAATAATCGATAATCAGTTAAGAATTGCCGTCATAAACGGTGGAAGTTCAGCAGAAGCAGAAGTTTCCCGCGTATCAGCCAAAGGTGTCATCAACGCGCTGAAATCAAATTACAGCCAGGTCACCAGCATTGAACTTGATGATCAGGTCGCAACCGAATTGTCCAGGTGTCGCCCGGATGTGGTATTTCCCATATTACACGGTCCGCCAGGTGAAGACGGCACACTACAGGGTTTCCTATCCATTCTCGGATACAGCTATGTTGGCAGCGGCGTGCTGGCAAGTGCTGCCGCGATGGACAAGGTGCTGGCCAAGCTAATATTCAGCCAGGCAGATTTACCACTTGCCAGGCAGGTGGTAGTCAATGCCCAAACCCCAATAGCTGATTCGGTCGACAATGTGATAACAACCCTGGGCAACTATGTGGTGGTGAAACCCGCTACTCAGGGGAGTGCGCTTGGTGTGACACTCGTCGGAAACGAGAACGAATTACATACTGCCATTGAGACAGCGGCTCAACTTGACGATACTGTACTGATTGAGGAACGAATTGACGGCAAAGAAATTACCGTCGGTGTTATTGACACGGATGACGGTCCTGCTGCCTTTCCTGTTATAGAGATCACCACGCCTGAGAAGTCCTGGTATGACTTCGAGCACCGTTCTACAAAGG
>CAZJRI010000013.1:0-60541 GCA_964548025.1 uncultured Pseudomonadales bacterium | reverse complement strand
GCCGTTCAGCGAGCTTTGTTAAAAAAGAGTCTTAAAGATTTTCCAGGCTGGTTGCGTGGATTCATTGATGCTGCTCTGTTTGAGGATGCCAGAGAGAAGAAGATGGCACGAGAGTTTGACAGCTCGATAGAGATTAGTGATCAGGTGAGTCTAGATGTACAGAACCAATACGAGGCGAATCCCTATCCTCGCTGGTCCAGATTCAAGTTAGCTAAAACAAGCATTGCTTATACAGATGCTCACAGGCACCTCAAAAAGTGGCGCGATTTGAGTGACTCTCTGGACCGGAAAGGCTTAAACATTCTAATCGCAGGTTGTGGAACTGGTCAGCATCCCTTGTATCTGGCCCATCTAAATTCTACGGCACAGGTCACAGCCCTGGATCTGAGCAAACGGAGCCTCGCTTATGCAAAGATTAAATCTGAGAAATTGCAGGCGCGTAACATTAACTTTGTCCATGGTGATATTCTCAATATCAGGAAGCTCGAGAGAGAATTCGACATCATCGAATCCGTTGGCGTACTCCATCATATGTCAGATCCTGCCGAGGGATTATCGTTACTGGTTTCTCAATTACACCCTGATGGTGTATTAAAAATAGGGCTCTATAGCAGACGGGGACGCGAGGAAATAACCACAGTCAGACAACTTTGCATTGAAAATGGTATTGAACCATCACCATCTGGTATTAAGCATCTGAGAGAACAGTTAATACTCTCGGAGTTTGGGAAAAATACAATACAAAGGTCTTCCGATTTCTATTCAATGAGCGGGTGCAGAGATATGCTGTTTAATGTGCAGGAACATCTGTTCTCTCCGCTTGAAATAAAACGAATGCTTGATCAGCTAGAACTGGAGTTCCTCGGATTCTGTGATATTCAACCGAGTGCCCTAGATAATTTTGAAAGAAGGTATCCAGCCAATAATGCTGTTCTTAATCTGGAATGTTGGGAAGAATTTGAAACAGACTATCCAGACACTTTCAGGAAGATGTTGAATTTTCATTGTCGTCCGATAGCTTAATTGTGACCTCGGTGCGAATATACCGTTAAACTGTGCGGACCTAAGATGATACTGAACCTAATTCACCACAGAATCTAATACAGCACTGAAGTTAGGACAGCACTAATTGTATTTGTTAACATATTGTTTATTCTGCTTATCTAGATTCTGGTTGGAAACCCCAAAGATAAGGAAATTGTATTGTTTTCCGCAATAGGTCTACCCGGCCGCAGTCTTCTTCAAACTTTCGTACTCATTTACTCTCTTCTCCATCAGGGTCACCTGCTGGCAGATGAATCTCGTTATCCTGTTCGGGTAGCGGAGGTAAAACAGACACCAATATCACGGGTCGTCAGCACTTATGGGGTACTGTCTCCAAAAATAGAAGATCTGTCATTTCAAATAAATGGTCGAATTGCTGAATTTAAAGTTGTGGAAGGACAGACGGTTGAAGAAGGTGAAGTACTAGCTCTTCTGGATAAACGAGACGCGTTGGATTCTCTCAACAAAGCCCGGGTTGAGCGAGACAAGGCGGCAAGGCAACTGGAGCGATTCGAAACCCTGTCGTCTGAAGGGGTGATTCAGGCAGATCAGCTTGAGAACGCAAAGGATACGGTATCAACATCGCAGATAGTATTCGAGCAGGCTGAACTCAATCTGCAGAGGTGCACACTTCTGGCACCAGCCCGCGGTGTCATTCTCCGGGAATATCTCGATTCCCGAACAACTGTCAGCTCCGGTACACCGATTTTCTCGTTCCGGGATATTTCAAAGTCATGGGTGACTGAAGTTCAGCTTACGGATCGAAATGCCTTTGTTTTTGGTCTGGGCACCAGGGCTACGGCTCGCTTTGCCCCATATCCCGGGGAGATATTCAAAGGCGTCCTGACAAAACAGGCTGGTGTGGCAGACGAGAACGATAGTCTCTACACCGTGGAGGTAACCATCCTGGCAGATGGACGAGAGCTTCGGCCGGGAATGGTAGTGGAGATTGACCTGCAACATGAATCAGACAAGGTTTATACAATGGTTCCTCTCGATGCACTGGTAAACCTTCGGCGTAATCGGGGCGTGATTTATCTACTTGAAGAGTCAAGTGATAAGGTAGAAGAACAAATCGTACACATAGCGGCTGTTACCGGCAAAGAAGTCGCGTTGATTGAATCCATCTCACCGGGACGCAGCGTCGTGATTCGTGGTCAACAGAGTCTGCGAGATGGTGCCCGAATAAGAATCCTATAAATTTGAAGGCTTGCACGTGCGATCAATTATCGAGTTCGTTGTAACAAACCGTCTGTTCACGATGTTATTCGTTTTCGTCGTTGTGCTCGCAGCACTGACAAACCTGCCCAATCTGCGAATATCGCAGCTTCCCACCGTCGAGATGCCAACTCTGTTAATTGAAGTGGTTTTACCAGGTGCCTCTGCGCTCGAAATTGAGCAGCGAGTGGTCAACCCGATTGAAGAAAAGCTCGAAACGACCCGTAAATTGAATCGATTCGAGACAACCATGACCAATAGCCGTGCAACAATTTTGATGGAGTACGATCATGGTGTCGACATAGACGATGAATATGTCGAAATCAATTCGAAGGTTAATAATCTGAAACCCGACCTTCCTGATGAAACTGAAATTACCGTTGCGAAGCAAAGCCCAATTGACCTGATTGTCTCTTTCGTTGTTGCAATAACTTCCAATACCGCAACAGAGTCAGAACGCGTTTCCATAGCGGAAGATTTAAAACGACGCCTGAGAGAAGTGCCTAATCTTGCTGAAGTGACCGTGATGGAGCCGGAGCAGGAAATTCGTGTGGTACTTGATCTTGCCAGACTGCATCGCTATGGGATAGATATTCAACAAGTGAGAGATGCCATTCAGGGTAACAATCGCTTTCTGCCTACGGGGACTTTTGAACTGGGCGATAAGGCAATTTCCGTTCTGGCGTTTTCAGGGGGATACAAAACTCTCGAAGCAATCCGGGACACAATGCTCATAAGCCGGGTAGGTAGTGCGCTTGCATTGCGTGATGTTGCGACCGTACAACAGACGATCGATCGTGATGCATTAAGAACAAGAGTTGATGGTGCCGGAGCAACCCTCATTACCATGAAGATGTCCGCAGATGCGAATGTATTCACCGTCAGAAATGCTATCAATGTGATAGTTGATGATCTGCGGGAACAGTTGCCGGTTGATATACGAATTGAATGGATGTTCGATGTCGCAGACGGTGTGGAGTACAAACTGCGGCAATTAATCACCAATATTCTACAGGGGGTTGTGATACTCACCTTTGTATTGCTTTTCTCTGTTGGCTGGCGCACTGGTTTTGTTATTGCTCTGATGTTGCCAATCTCGCTTCTACTCTCGGTGGTGGGGCTGTCGGTCACGGATTATGGAATACAGGAAATCTCTCTGGCTGGATTTGTTATCTCTCTCGGGCTCATTGTCGACAATGGCATTGTTGTTGGCGAGAACGTTTTCAAGAATGAAACTTTTCGGGGTATGAGCAGCATGAACGCTGCGATAGAAGGTACATCTTCTGTTATGTCACCACTGTTATCGGCAACGGCAACTACTGCCCTCGCGTTCGCCCCGTTATTTCTTCTTACATCACCCACCGGGCTATTTCTGCACAGCATGGTTGCAACGATTTGGCTCTGCCTTGGGGCATCATTAATATCCGCTGTCGTTTTCTCGACGCTCCTGTTGTCGAGAATAGGCACAAACAAGACGGTTGCGGGCTTGCCTGCACCGCCTAGTTTTCTGGCTTTCCTGACGCCTTTGAGGGATGGCATCTATGTGACGGTACTGCGACATTTTATATTGCATCCCTTTCAACTTTTGCTCGCTGTACTGATACTGCTCGGACTCACAGGTCTGATTGCTTCGCGATTGGAGGTGATCGTTTTCCCTGACAGCGAAGATCCCTTCTTTACGGTAACCATTGAAGCGCCCAGCGATCGAAGCAGAGACTACGTGGACGAACTTGCCGGTGACGTGCGCGAGATCGTCATGAAGGAAGCATCGGTCGAGCACTGTGCAACGATAGTGGGTGGTGGCTTCCCATTCGTGAATACGGGCATACAAAATACAGCGTATGGTCGAAATAATGCGACCTTGTTTTGTACGGTTGATTTCCATGACAGCGATCAAATTAACGCGCTGACTCAGCGAATAAACAGTGAATTTGCCGACCGGGTTGCTGATGCAAACATATTGGCCTCACCGATGGTTCTTGGCGGTGAACCTGGCTTTTCTGACGTGGAAATTCACCTGATAGGGCCACGGATTGAACTGGTTCGCGAGCAGGCACTAAAATTCAATGCCTATTTTATGGAAGCTGAGATACCAGGCATCCTTCATGTCGACAATCCTGCCAGTTCAAGATGGTATGCGGTCGATATTCAATTCCGTGAACGTACGGCCAATGCCGTTGGTGTCAGTCGAGCGCAGGTGGATCAGATGCTTGTACTGCTGACCTATGGCGCCGAGGTGGATCGTTATCGAGACAGTGAAGGCAACGAGTTCCCGATAATGCTAAGGGCTGCCGTTGATGTTGAGGACCCGTTTACGATCTTTGACCGTGTTTTTGTCACTTCAACCAAAGGTAAACAGATTCCCCTCAGCCAGGTGGTGGAATACAGTTTTGCAGAGGACGAATACGATATTCGACACGACAATTTCCAGCCGGATCTGAAGATAGGTATCACCGCCGAACCCTATTATCCAGTTCCCAGGTTGACGGAGGATATTAGTCGTATCGTTGATGAATATCAGTTGCCGGAGGGCTATTCGCTTGAAATAAGAGGAGAAGTCGCAAACACGGAGAAGGCATTTTCCGGTGCCGGTAGAAATCTGGGGCTCGTCTCACTTGTCGTGCTCGCTATATTCGTTCTGCAGTTTAAGTCGATATTGCAACCGGTTATTATCCTTGTGGCAATACCCCTTAGCTTTATTGGTGCATTTATCATGTTGTGGTTAACGGGTCAGCCAATTTCCTTCCTGGCATTTATTGGATTGACGAGCCTTATGGGTATCGTTATCAACAACAGTATTCTGCTGGTAGATGAAGGTAACCAGTTGCGGCAGGTTACTAAAGAAGAAAGCCTGACCGAGATTGCCATTCATGCAGGCGTGAACCGGTTCATGCCAATTTTCCTGACTTCAATTACGAGTATATTTGGGTTACTGCCTCTTGCGCTTGGTAATTCCATGTTTAAAGGACTTGCTGTCGTTGTCATAGGCGGGCTCTCAACCTCCACCTTCCTTACGCTGATCTGCGTGCCCGTGCTTTATTCACAGTTGACCTCCCACACGAAAGCCGCACCGGTTACGGAAAACTGGTCTGGTCGGTCAACGTTAGGTGAGCGTCAGGAAAGCTGATCAGTTCGTGGTTGGTGCTGTTACCGGCTGAATTAGCGTGCCAGCCTTAACCAGGTAGATGGCGCTGCTGGGGGTCTGGCAGATTCCATCTATTGGCTCATAGGGTATGAGAAGTGGTCGGACCACCCCATTTTGAAGATCAATACAACTCGCAGTGCCGTCCTGGCAGGATGTAAATGCGGTTTTGTTATCAGCACTACATAGGACGGTGCGAATCCAGTCCTCATTGGCTTTATACCTGCCTCTAACTGATTCACTTTTGAAATCTGCAAGATAGAGGTCACCATTGGCAGTAGCGGCGAGTGCCGAATACTTGTCAACGGGACAGATTGCCGAGACTGATCTATCCGGCAGCTTAATGCTGGCAATCAACTCGGCACCATCCGCCTGCCACAGGTTCATGGTTCGATCATCACCGGCGGTCACAATATGTTGATTGTCTGTTGTGTAGCGTGCATACATGTGTCCGCCATGATCCGGCGTATCTACCTCTTTAATCAACTGCCCGGTTTCTTCATCCCACAAACAGAATTTGCCATAACCGGCGGAAAGAATAATTGGATCCAAACCATGGGCATCGACAGAGAAGACCAGGCCGCCGTGTTCGCAAGAGAAGCGGTGTTTTAGATCTGCGATATTCCAGCAACGCACGAATCCGTCAAATGCGGAGGTGATCAGATTAGATCTCGGTGTAAATGTCATGGCATACAGAAATGCCTGATGAGGTCTGAATTCTCTTTGTTGCGTTTTGTTTAAACCATGCAATTGCACTTTGCCATCGTTATGGCCAGTAGCGATCAGATTTTTGTGGGCCGCTGCAGAAGATATTATTCCGGCGTTGTGCCCTCTCAGATGCAGAATCACCTTGTGATCGTCGAGCTTGCAGATGCGGATAGAGCCACTATCAGATCCCAGTGCGGCAAGGCGGCAATCGCCTGAAATGCTGACTGAACGCCCGCCCATACGTCCCGCGGATAGCTGACCGATTTTTTTCCCGGCATCGAGATCCCAGATTTCCGGTGCCATGCCGCCACTTGTTATTGCTGTTTTCTCATCGGCTGATAGGTCAAATCCCCAGATTGGTTCTGCAGGATTGGTATGCCAGTGATCCAGTTGCTCTCCCGTTCGCCAGTCCCAGAGATGCACCTGGCCAAGTTCATCCGTTGTCGCGATGGTTCCCTTTGACTTCTGGCATCTTATACGCGTAACCCAGTATCTATGTCCTTTAAGGATACTCATGGTCTGGCCAGTAGACAGATCCCAGACTCGTATAGAATAGTCTCTGGATGAAGATGCCAGTTTTCCCTCCCCCAGATCAACCAGATCGGTCACTGGCGCATCGTGACCTCGAAGCGTCAACCGGATATCGCCGTTGCGATCCCAGATTCGAATGCTGTGATTATGAGATGCCGAGGCAATACCATCGTCAAGGAAGATTGCTGAATTGACTCCAGCATCGTGCCCTTCGAAAATCTGGACAAGTTGCCCGTTTTCCGTGGACCACATTTTAACCGAGCCATCCCGTGAACTCGTCAATAAGAAGTGGTCATCAAGTGAGAGTTTGAGATCGACGATTGGGCCTTCGTGATCGCCGATGGTGCCGACAAATTCACCATCAGGCACCCGGTTAATATTCACGAACCGGTCCTGAGAACTACTGTAGATCAGGGTACCGGATGAATTGAGAGCGGTGCCGAGTATAAACGATGTGGGTCCCTGGCCTGCGGTCGTGACCAATACCGGATCAGGGTTTTCAGGGTTGATATTCATGGATCACCTTTTTCAGGTATTTTCCACAAAGATCAGCAACTCGTAAACGGGGCAGGGTCTGTGAGTCGGTTCTTATTCAGTTCCCCTGAGACCCCTGTTTGTGAATACGATCATGCGGCTGTGACAACATTGCCTCTTTCCGCTTCAAAATCCTCCAGACAAAATCGTTCCTGTGGCTTTTCGGAAGCAGTCTTTGGGATCTCTTCCAGAATCTGGATGAAAGTGGGCACGAAATTGGATTCGAGTTTCGCTCGACAATAGTTAAAGACTTCCTGAGGATCGAATTGTTTGCTGTCGGTTGGCACGATTGCAGCAACTACCTCCCTTTCACCCGGCGTATTGCTTGATGTTGTGACGCCGTAAATGAAGACATCATCAACCATATCGTGTTCAGCAATTGCTCCTTCGACAAATCCTGGATTGATAAAGTCACCATTGCGCCTGATACCACCACCATCTCTATATTCGAAGTAGAACCAGCCATCTTCGTCCTGGTGTCCGATGTCTCCGGAACGGAACCAGCCCTTGTCGGTTTTCTTTTTTGATGCCTTGTCATTTTTGAAATAGGTAACGGACATTTCTTCCTGATTGGCATTTCGAAAACAGATTTGGCCGGATACCCCTGGGGGACATTCGTTGTCATTCTCATCGAGAATGGCGCCGATCAGGTTTGGAGGTGGCTTGCCAATACTTCCGATGGGTCCGGCGCCAGGTGGATTCATGGTCATGCCTCCCTCGGCCGCACCATAAAACTCATGAACTTTCAGATTAAAACGCTTCTCAAAATCTGCCCAGATTGCGGCCGGCATACCTGCACTCAGTACTCGTTCAACAGGATTATCCGCATCATTATCTTTACGCGGTTCGCTATAGATAGCTGTCGTCATACCACCTAAAAGATTGAAACATGTGCAGCCATACCTTCGCGTAATGTCCCAGAGACGCGACTTTGTGAATTTGCGACTGATGACACCACGAAGCCCCAGACCTATCACAGCCCCCAGGGTGATCAGTTGTGCATTGGCGTGGGTTAACGAAAGGCCGGTATACGGACGGTCAGTCTCAGAGAAGCCGAAGATAGCCTCGCCCATCATGGACATGCCACCAAATCTCGCATGTTGTGCCAGGATGGCTTTGGGATCACCGGTAGTACCCGAGGTATAGAGCATCTGCATTGGATCGTCAGGGTTGGTGGTTTTTATCTGCCTCTCGGTGACCGGTTGTGCCAGCAGATCACCTATCCATGCCGAACTGATATCAGCAGGTAGTGATGCGCCTTCACCACTGTCCAGGACCCAGATCCATTTAAGTTTCGGCAATTCACCCAGCACCTCGGCCAGATTATCAAGTGCATAGTCGGCGATGACTGCACCCTTGCAGTCAGCATGGGACAACATATAGGTAAGCTTGGCGCCTTTGGTTCGTGGATCAATCGGAACAAAAATCGTATTCTCAATTGATGCACCAATCATGGCCTCTACAAATTCCGGGTGGTTCGCTGTGATCAGGCCGAAGCTCTCACCTTCGGACATACCGGCATCTTCAAATGCTGCTGCCAGGCGCTGCCCGTTTTCCCAGAGATCCCGATAGGTTCGAATCTCATCTTCAAAGTCACCATTCCTGGTGATGGTCACAAACGTCAGGACATCCAGATCAGGACTTTCCTGTGCTTTTTTCTGAATGATATTAGCGAGAATGAGAGGATTGGGTTCTGCCATTGGTCTACTTCCACAATACTGAATATGTGACCTATCCTATTTTAGAACGCAGAAAGTTGCCACAGCCACGCGCATACCTGGGCGGCTCATCTGATCCCGGGGATGGAACATTGCCGAGGACTCAATGGGAATTACCAGTTTTCAGAGACCTGGCATCGCAAAAGATTTCAGTGGTAACACCATGATCTTAAAGGATTTGACATTACAAATCTGATGTTGATAATGGCGATCTTGACCGAAGGGCACGACAAACTTACCCGTCAATTAAAGTATTAAGGTGACAAATGAGACTGATATTTTTGTTATGTGTTTTTTTAGCAATGCCTGCCTACAGTGATCAGATTAGTGACATGAAAGTGCTGGCTGAACAAGGTGATGCGAATAGCCAGTTTTTTCTCGGACTGGCTTATGACAGTGGCCGTGGCGTACCGCAAGACAGAACAGAAGCTGCGAAGTGGTATCTGCTTGCTGCCGAGCAAGGCGCCGCTGGTGCTCAAAATAATCTGGCGCTTCTCTACGCCAATGGCTGGGGAGTACCCCGCAACTACCTGCTCGCGCATATGTGGTGTAACTATGCTGTCGGCAATGGGGTGGAGGAGGCGATTGAACTTCTGCTCTCACTGGAAGACGATATGACACCCGAACAGATCGAAGAAGCAAAACGTATGCTGAATGAGCGAATAGCCGCTCGACGGTCTGCTGAGAACCTGAACTAGCGAGTCAACGATTCAATTCACGATGCACCGCTGAGGCTGGTTATTCATCGGTAGGGCGTTTATTCTGGCCGATCTATTCTTTCACACTGGCAGGATGCAGAATGCGGCAGAGATCGCAGGCAGCGACAACAACTTCTGAAGACTCAACTAACAGTACTACCGGGACATTCTGGGGTTATATAAGACATCGTGAAATTGACTTCATGCCAACAGGCAAACTTCGTTGGTGGCTGCTTGGTTTGATAGTGTTGGGATGGGCGGTTGAGCAGTACGAGGCACTGAAAAATGGCCCGGTACTCGTCTATATTCTTGCAGATTTTGACAAGACACTGGTTGAGTGGGGACAGGTTGCTGCATTTGCCGGGTTGGTTTATAGCTTCGGTGCTGTGGTTCTGAGCCGTGTTGCTGATCGATTTGGAAGACGTCCACTAATGATCTGGCCTGTCTTTGCCTACGCGCTTATTTCAGTATTCGGTGCATTATCACCAAACTTCTGGACCCTGGCTTTTTTAGTCACAGCCGGAAGTTTTATGATGGCGGGCATGAATCCTGCCGTGCATGCGGCATCTCGTGATCTAACGCCTAGAATGGGGCGTGCCATGGTCTATTCCTGGGTGTCACTTGCTTTTACGATTGGCGCACTGATGTCAACGGCAGTTGCAGCGCAAACACTCCCGATCTGGCCAGGCTGGCGTTCGCAGTACTGGATTGCTGCAGGACTTGCCGGATTTACAGCATTGATTATCTATATATTTTATCGTGATCTCAGCGTAAGAATACGTGGCCAGATTCTTCAATCGCAGATGGCCGAGTTGGAAACTACAACTGCTTCAGCAGACGAATCACAGGTGTCCAGCGCCTATGATGATGGTCGGCTCGTCTATCGGAGTCCAAGGCTGTGGGTTTTATCTACTGTTATCGTCTTCTGGTCACTGACCTATGTGACTGTCTCAGGATATGTTCCCACCTTTCTCGCACAACATCACCACCTCGAACCGGCTCGTGCGGCAGGTATCACCTCTTATTTTTGGGTGGTCTTTACTGCCAGTGTATTTATCTCTGGCTGGCTTTCTGACAAGCTGCGGGTTCGCAAGACAGTGACGGCATTTGGCGGCGTGACTACAGGCCTCTGTTTTATCGTTGGTGCATCTTTGCCACAGGATGTCTCTGAGAACTTGCTGGTTATGATCTGGTCGCTTACCGGATTCTTTGCAGGCTTTATCTACCCCGCGTGGTGTGCGATCTATTCCGAAACGGCCGAAAGTGTCAGTCCCCATGGTGTGGGTCGTGCATTCGGTATTACGGCAACCTTGTCGCCAATTGCAGGTTTATTCTTGAATCTGGGATTACCCAGAATTGTGAATCAGTTTGGATGGTCCACCTGGATGATGATTGCGGGAGGCTGTTGTTTCTGTGCGGCAGCATTAGTCTCATTCGGTAAGGGACCCTGGTGGGTGGCAGCGGATAATCGATGAACAGAGGAGGTTTCTCAATGCGGCAGACTACGACAATCACAAGAACAATCACAAGAGCAATCACAAGAGCAATCACAAGAGCAATCACAAGAACAATCACAAGAAGAGCCACAGTACTGGCAGCGGCAATTTTTGCATTATCGGCCTGTTCTCAGCCAGCACCGGAATCATCGAGTAAAAGTGAAGCAGGTGTTGAATCTACAACCACGGGTAAAGCAGACTCTGGTGAAAAACAATCAGTGACACCTCAATCTGTTCACGAGAAGGCATTGGTGTTGGATGCACATGCGGATATTGAGATCCCTGGTAAGGAATCCCGTTATGCAGGTGCAGATGGATTGTCGCAGGTAGCGCCAGTGAAAATGAGAGCAGGTGGTGTGGATGCCGTTGTGATGGCCATTGCTGTCGGGCCGGGACCGCGAGATGCGGCTGGATACGCAGAAGCCCGGGCGAGAGCCGAAGAGGAGCTTGCAGCTATCATCGCCATGACCGAAGATCCAGCAAACAAGGTGACTTTGGCGCGCTCGGCATCAGAGGTTAATAAGGCACATGAGGATGGAAAGGGTGCGCTGATATTGGGATTTCAGAATGCAAGGATTCTGGGTGAAGAAGTATCGGCACTGGATTATTTTTTTACTTCCGGTGTCAGGGTGTTTGCCCTGACTCATATGGGTCATAACGACTTCGCCGATTCATCCAGGCCTGTTTATATAGGAGAGAAGGGGGCGCATGAACCTCAAGAGGAACATGGTGGCTTGTCTGAATTGGGGAAGGCAGCAATAAAACGTATCAACGAACTCGGTGGTGTGGTTGATGTATCGCAACTGTCAAAGAACGCGACTCTGCAGGTATTGGATCTGTCCAGCGCGCCCGTTATCGCGAGTCACTCCAATGTACGGCGACTGTCCGATGTAAGTCGTAATTTGTCAGACGAAGAAATTGACCGCATTGGTCAGATTGGCGGAGTGATTCATATCGCACCCTTCAGAGGATATTTATTCGATTCTTCTAACACGGAGCTCGATGCCCAGATAAGATTGGTCCGCCGTAGCGCAGGTATTGAAGAAGATTATTACTATCCGTTTGAACTGTACTGGGAGATTGACGATGCTGCGGTGCAGCAGAAGTTTCTTGGCGATGTCAGTGATCTCTTAGGCCCAGGCAGTATCGATGACATGCTCAAACACGTCGACTATATTGTCAATCGCATTGGTATTGATCATGTCGGTATAGGTACTGACTTCAATCACGGTAGTGGGATAGCGGGATTTAAAGACGCGAGTGAAGCGTTGAACGTGACAAAAGGGCTCCTCGAGCGAGGCTACAGTCAGGAAGATATTGCGAAAATCTGGGGAGGTAACTTTCTGAGGGTTTTCCGCGAAGCGGCATCTTCCAGGTCAGATTGAATCAGCGGCCAGCTATCTACTAACCCACTCCACCTGTTTTCTCATATGCGATTGCAAAAGCCGGTCGACTTTGAAGACGTGTCAGATACTGATCCAATATTGAATCGTCATCGATGATACCCAGCAATTTAGCGGCTGATAAAGTGAATCCAACCATGATATCTGCAGCAGTGAATTTTTCATCAACCAGCCATTCCCTGTTCTGCAGGTGTTTTTCAAGCAGGTCAAATCCTGCGCTTGCCCGATGTCTGGCATCTTCGATCAACTGGGGATGGGACATTGCATCATCACGATAGACGGTGAGCCAGACCAGTATACCCAGTGGTGAGAATGCCGTTGCATCGGCGAAGTACATCCATTGGAGAAATTCTCCTCTTTGATGAGTTCCGGATGCTGGTATCAGTGAAACATCATCATATTTGTCCAGCAGGTACTGAATGATAGCGCCAGATTCAAACATGATGAATCCGTCGTCGTCAATCGTAGGGAATTTGCCGGTTGGGGTATTCTGGATGAAAAACTCTGATTTCGTTGGCACGAAATTTTCGCTAACAAGTTCATATTCTACACCTAATTCTTCGAGTAACCAGGCAACTCGGATACTTCGAGTACGAGGGGCCGAATAGAGCTTTAGCATGTATTGATTCCTGTTGGACTAAGGTGAAATAGCCAGTGAAGCACGCGATTTCTGAGTGCAGTAGGTATCGCGAATAAAAGCGGCGATATGATCACTCAGTTCCCGTGCGTCGTCAACGGCTCCACTGATAAAACTGGATTGTCGACGCCGCATGAATGTTGAACCCATGGTATATAACCCGGCTCCGTCTATCACAATCCCGCCATTGTGTCTGAGCCTGTCTCTCGGATCGAAGACAGGGGCTTTAAGAAAAGAAAAGTCGTCTTTGTAGCCTGTAGCCCAGATGATGGTTCTGATTTCACCATCTGAAAGGTTCAGGGTCATCTCGGGCGCTTTATCAATTTGAGTTGGCTCGAATCGTTCTGCTGGAATTTCATAGCCCGAATCATTCTGTTCAATCCACTCGTCAATACTCAAAAGCAATCGATTAAGATCGAGAGTAGATCTATCTTCTGTGCCAACGAGTTGAGGCGAGGGGATGCCTCTGACTCGAGTAATATCATCCACTTCTTCTATAGACTGCCGAAGCAATCCCATCGCATTCATCCACCATTGAATATCTCGGCCGCGATAGGTGCGAGGCATCCTTACGTGCTCGCCCACTGACAGGCGCACCTGACGTCCGGAGTTTCTGATTTCATTGGCAAGTTGCAGGCCTGTCGCTGAAGCGCCGATGACCAATACACTACCTTCGTCCAGTTGATCGCAATTTTTATAGTCCCTTGCGCTTATCATATTGATCGAGTTGGGAACAGCGCTGGCAACCGCTGGTATATTTGGCACGCTAAAATGACCATTTGCCATCACCACGATACGACAGTCCCACGGTCCCTGGTTGGTCTCTACCCGATAACCGGATTCACAAGGTTTTACCGAGATCACATTGGTACTCAGATTAACCGGTGAAGTATTAACGGCGGCGTATTGATTGATGAATTCGACAATCTCCGACGAGTACATAAATCCATCGGGGTCGGGGCCGCCGTAGCTCATGCCCGGCAGTTGACACTGCCAATTGGGTGTTAACAGCCGCAATGAGTCCCATCGTTCATTACGCCAGGTGTTTGCAATTTCACCACGCTCAAGTACCAGGTGATCGATACCCTGCTGTGCAAGGTTGGTGCTCATCGCCAGGCCATTGTGGCCACCGCCAATTACTATAGCGGTCACCCGTCGTACTGTTGAATGCCAGATGCTGTTCATTTGACTTCAACTGACACGTTGGTGGGATTGGTGACTATATCGAATACTGCAGATCGTTTCTGAGACTGTGCGACCAATGCTTCGATATCCTCTTTGGAAGCGTCAGCATCAATCTCGAAAGTAACCCTTATCTCATCGAATCCGTTTCTGATACCTCTGTCGATGCCGAGAATACCCTGGATGTCCATGTTGCCTTCCAGCATGGCGCTGACGGATCGAAGCTGAATATCGCGGTTTTGTGCGACGGATGCCACACCAGCGGTGAGACAACCGGCGAGACCGACCAGCACATATTCCACAGGGGTGGCCCCCTTGTCTTCGGATGCGAATAGTTCAGGATGATCTGTAGAGAAGTTAAATGATGTCTTTCTCGTCTGTTCTTCTCCCAGACCATAGAAGCCGTCGACGGTGGAGTTGCTGTGAGTACCATTGATCCAGTTACAGGTCGCACGCCATCTAAACCTTGCGCCAGCAGGTGTGTCGGTCAATGCTTTGCGAGCATCCAGCAGCGCCTGGAGGTTTACGCCGTTATCAATGTTTACAGAATTGTCAAAATCGCGTTCAGTTCTCATCATAGTCTCCACAAAGTAAAATTCGATTTATGTCTCTCAGGACAAGCGAACTATCTCGTGGCACCGTTGGAATCTGCGTTGAACTCAGCGTGGTTTTTGAATTATTGGGAAAGTCTAACCGGGTAGAATCGGCTGGAATGATCGAACTTCAATAAGTGGCATTTGTGCCTGACGTTGCGCCAGTCTGACGGACTCTGCATCCGGTGCCTGATACAGGCAGATCATCCTCTTCCTGTCTTGTGAAAAGAAAGTTCGGCAGAACCTTACCTGATAGGTTTCCAGACACCAGGCACCTTTGTCTTCTTTTGCCTGGATTTCTTTCAACTCGACAGGTTCATCAAAATTGCGAATTACAAGAACGTTTGGTGTGAGGTCCCGTGCGTGGGGAGCATCGTGCACTGTACCTGGCCAAACCACGGATATATCTGCACCTGACTCCCGCATTGCCAGTCTTGCCGACTCTGCATCTCGGCTATTAAACCAGCAAACCATCTTCGTTCCGTCAGCTGACAGAAAACTCATGCGCCACTCGACTTTATGGATGCCAAAACAGTTACTGGCTTCCCCTGCCATCTCCATTATGTCGGAGGGGGTGAGGGGGGTATCGAAGACCCTTTCCTGGAACACGTCAGTCATGGGCGATCAGTTCCAGTTCCGAGTTGGCACGATTTGATGCCCACACCGCAATGGGTTTGTCCAGAGATTGCCGGACAGCCCGCTGATGATCAAGAGATTTCAATTGGTCCCCGGTATTGTGATATGAAACTGTCAGTGCGAGGTTTGCGAGTGCCACTTCAGTATCTCGTTCAAGAAGAGAGGCATAGCCCAGCGCCTCGTTTGCCTTTGAAACTGCTTCATTATCTCGACCACGATCAATATCCAAAAAAGCGCTTCTTGTAAGAATATAGGCGAGTCGATGTTTGGCGTCTGCGATTCGCAATTCTTCAAGAGAAATCTCAAGGTTCTCTGTTTTGTCCTCCAGCGCGTACCTGCAAAGGCCATCCATTGCACGGGCAAAAGGAGCCTCGCTGCCTTCCCTTAATTTCTCACCCAATGCAACCAATGATCGACAATACTCATGGGCTGATTCGAATTGCTGCCGTTCAATGGCAATCATTGCCATGTATTCCAGGGTCTGAAATTCGTCGAGCCTGTTTCCTGCGGATTTACAAAGGGTCCTTGCTTCACGGAATAAATCTTCAGCTTCGTCCAGCATGTTTTCGTGGTAACGCAGCATACCCAAAGCCGCAGGAATTACATGGTGGCTGATACGGCTACGATTCGCGAGGGATTGTGCTTCCATTAACATGGCATCAGCCTGTGACAGATCCTGCTCTATCATGGCGAGACATTTGGCGGTTTCAGCCATACCGATAATGTGTTCTTCCTCAGTCCCACCACGAGTGACCCGCTCTGCCTGAAGTGTCTGTTCAAGAGCACCAGCCCACTGACCGTGCATCCAGCGAACATAGCTGGCCATATGATAACCCAGCCGCGCGTGGGCGAATGCGCCGTGATCCAGTGCCTGCTCTGCCAGAGCAACATATTTGTTTGCGGCAGAATCCCAGTCAGCGACGGGTGCAGCAGTAAGCATGATATCGTTCAGCTCGATAATGACCTGGACACCTGCCGCCGGAGATAACTTCTCAGCCCATTGTAGTCCTCTCTGTGCCTGTACGACTGCATCCTCGTTGGCGAAAAACCGCAGGCAGAGCCGACCAGCAGATACTGCTGCCCGGGCTGCCAGCGCAGCATCACCACTTAATGATGCGTGGTGTGAAAGATCAGATGCAAGATCAGGATCGGTTGTGTTTTTCTCGAGTAGTTCGGCAACAGAACGATGCATTACCTGTAGTCTGGTTGGGGATATTTCCCCGTAGATGCTTTGTGCAATAAGGTCATGGGTAAAATGATGACCACGTTCGTTGATTCTCAGAATAGACAGGTTTTCTGCCAGCTCAAGCATATCACCAACTCGAAAACTATCCGTATCCGTTAGTTTCGACAACATCGTAATGTCGATGCGTGACGGAATAATCGCTGACCAGCGCAATAATTCGATTGCATCAAGCGGTAGTCCTGCAAGGCGTTCATTCACGAGTTCTCTCAGTGAATATACAGCATTGCCCGATGTCACAGCCCTGGTGAGTTCTATTGCAAGCAATGGATTCCCTGCGCAATGCTCGTATAGTGTATTGCTGTCTGCCTCCGGTGATTGTAGTTCGATGAGCTTTTTGATATTGGTGTCTGAGAGTTGATCCAGTTTCATGTACTGCAACAATCCTTCATGGCGTAGTCCTCTCAGTGTCTTCTGTATTCCCCTGTTGTCTCTCAGTTCATCTGCACGCCCGGAGAGAATACAAAATAGTCGACGATCCCTGTTCATGCGTATTACGTAGTGAAGCGCAGCAGCGCTGGAATCGTCGCACCAATGCAAATCATCGAAGATCAGCATGACCGGCTGAATTTCTGTCTGCTCACGGACCAGGTTACTAAGCCTGTCAAACAACCGGTCGCGGTTTTCCATCTCGCTACTATTGAAGATGTCATTATTGAACTTCGAGTTGTTCAGTGCGTCCATCCAGACTGCGAAGGGGCGAATGGCTTCTGATTCAAATGCAGCCCCCATCAGAACGAGAGCTTCCTCACCATTGGTATTCTCGATATTGGTATTCTCGATATTGGTGTTCTCGATTGCCGCTTCCAGCAGTCGTGATTTCCCGATACCAGGCGCACCCTGAATCATCAGGGCAGCAGCCCTGCTTTCATCAGAAACCTGATGAAAGATATTTAGCAATTGTTTTTGTTCCGTGATGCGCCCAATCAGATCGGGTTGCGGCTGGAGCGGGGGAATTGTATTGGCCAGTGGATCTGCCGTCACCTGCTCGGTTTGGGTTTGTCGGGGTGGCTCACGCCAGGCATTGAAAAGGAGCCCGGTAGGCTCTCTCCTCGCTTCCTTCAGCAATCTCATGCCGAGTTGGTACTGCTGCTCTGCTTCCTCGAGGTTCCCACAACTAACCAGCATCTGAACCAATATGGCACGGTTTGATTCATCATAGGGTGTTGCATTCACCAGTTTTCGTGCATGGGGGATTGCCGAGACCGGCACATGCTGCAGCTTTTCAACCAGTTTCTTCATGATGACAGTCTGGGCTTTTAATACAGATTCTCTCTGCGAGATGGTCCAGGCATGAAAGACTTGAAAGTCTGACAGTTCGAGACCCTCCAGGAAATTACCGTCGTACTGACTGACTGCCGATTCGAGCTGCCCGACATCCGCTGTATCAATATCTTTGACAAAGTCCATTAGCGAATTCACGTCAATGTCGAGATCACTACAGTCGAGGCTCACACTCGTTCGGTCTGCGATAATTCGTCGTCTCTCTGATTCATCGACAAGTTTTCGAAGCTTGGACAGGCTCCAGCGAAGCGAACCGCGGGGGTCGTCAGGTATTTCCCAAAGTAACTCGCAGAGCTGTTCACGGCGGAATGCCCTGTCGTTCAGAGCAAGGTAGGGGATCAGTGCACGGGTTTTTTTCGAAGGTGGCAATGTCAGGCATTTACCATCTCGGATGATCTCTAATCCGCCGAGGAATTTTAGTTCTAGTCCCGCCATTCGCCTAACGATGTGATCGACTCAGGGTAAGTAGGCGACTATTCAACCACAAAGTTAAAAAAAACACGATCACTACAACGGAAAATCCATCGATTCGAGGCAAAGATATCTCAACTTGTTCAGAAGGAGAAAATCAATGTCACGGTATGAAACTATTCTCGAAACAATCGGCAATACACCCATGGTGAAGCTGCAGAAACTGGCACCCGAGGGCGTTAATGTCTGGGTCAAAATTGAATCATTCAATCCCATGGGATCTGTGAAAGATCGTATGGCAGTCGCGATAATTGAACATGCCGAGCAAAGTGGTGCGCTAAAACCTGGTCAGACAGTTATCGAGGCCACCAGTGGTAATACCGGCATCGCGCTTGCCATGGTCTGCGCCCGTAAGGGCTACCCGCTTGTTGTGACCATGGCAGAGAGTTTTAGTCTGGAGAGGCGAAAGTTGTTGCGGTTTCTTGGTGCGAAGGTAGTGCTTACCCCCGCATCAGAAAAAGGTACCGGCATGTTGAACAAGGCTGTTGAACTGGCTGATAAGCATGGCTTCTACCTCTGTCGTCAATTTGAGAACGAGGTGAATGCAGACGTTCATACAAGGACCACTGCCAGGGAGATCATCGCAGATTTTAACGGTGAATCACTTGACTACTGGGTTTCCGGGTTTGGTACAGGCGGCACATTAAAAGGCGTTGCCAGAGGCCTTAAAGCATACGACCGTTCGATAAGAATTGTTGCAGCGGAGCCGGATAATTCTCAGGTACTGGGTAGTGGTATCCCACAATCGAAAAACGATGAGGGAGCGCCGTCCTCCAGCCACCCGAATTTTCGACCACATCTTATGCAGGGATGGAGTCCGGATTTTATCTCAAGGTTGACTGAAGATGCGGTGGCACAAGGTCTGGTAGATGAGATTGTTCCGGTTGCAGGTGTCGATGCCCTGATGCTTTCACGTGAACTTGCCAAAAAGGAGGGAATCTTTGTTGGCACATCGAGTGGCGCGACGCTGGCTGCAGCCCTGACTGTGGCCAGGCGAGTACCGAAAGGAACCAACATAGTTTGTATGTTGGCAGACACAGGTGAACGTTATATGACGACGCCATTGTTTGAAGATATTAGTGTGGATATGTGTGAAGAGGAAGTGGCTCTCTCTTCATCAACGCCAGGTTGCCAGTTCACGAGCGAGTCTGCCCCAGTGGTAGAGAGCCGACCTGAAACCATCCAGTTGGATGCCGAGATGGCCGAGTTCGTCGATCGAACCATCGAAACGGAATCGGTCGTGATGTTCGCACTTGAGTGGTGTGAATTTTGCTGGTCTGTTCGAAAGCTGTTCACACTGCTCAATATCCCCTTTCGAAGCATCGATCTTGATTCTGTCGAATTCCAGGAGAATGACCGCGGTGGCAAGATTCGCCAGGTGCTTGCTGACAGAACGGGTGCCGTGACGATCCCGCAAATATATATCGGCGGGAAGCATATCGGTGGATGTGCTGAGTTGTTTGATGAGTTCAGAAGTGGATTGATGACGCGTCGGCTTAAGGAAAATGAAGTGGCCTACGACACAAATGCTGTTGTTATGCCCGAGACCCTGTTGCCCAACTGGATACAGCCAAGACAGGAAGTTGCATAAATCCAGCGACAAAAACCCGATGTGGAGAACGACATGAAAACAAGTGATGTACCGATAATCGATATTAGCAGACTCGGCGATACAGGAACGAGAAGGCAACTTGATCTCGCCTGCCGTGAGTGGGGCGTATTCTGGATCGTTGAACATGGCATTGACGCGGCAGTGATCGAAGCATTGACATCAGAGATGCACAGCTTCTTTGCCCAACCCAGAGAAGAGAAGCAAAAAATTGCCCGTACGGCATTTAATCCATCCGGGTATTTTGACGCTGAGTTGACAAAGAATACCCGTGACTGGAAAGAGATCTATGATTATTACCAACCGGAAGAGGGCTGTCGTCTCCATACCCGCTGGCCGGATAACATGCCCCTGTTTGAGCGGGCTATCAAGGCTTTCTACACCGAGTGTCTCAGAATCTCGGTTCGACTGATGAGAGGTATCTCTAACAATCTTGGTATGCCTTCTGATTTTCTGGACGACAGGTTTCAAGAACATAGTAGTTTTCTCAGGCTTAACCATTATCCTGTCTGCCCGAATCCAGAAAGCCCGAGCACTGAATGTGAACCCAGGCAGGGGTATCTTGGATTAAATCGCCATACCGACGCAGGTGCACTAACGATCTTACTGCAGGATGATCAGCCAGGTCTTGAGGTATATAGTAGTGGGAATTGGCATCTCGTTCCGCCGATGGACAATGCCATCATCGTCAACGTTGGGGACATTGTTCAGGTCTGGTCGAATGATCAGTACCCCGCCGCTCTGCATCGGGTTGTTGCGAACAGTTCGGCGGAACGTTACAGCATGCCTTTTTTCTTCAGTCCGGCTTATGCAACTGACTACCATCCCCTGCCGTCAACCGTTAGTGAGTACAATCCGCCGGTATACGAGTCTATAAACTGGGGTGAATTTCTCGCAAGACGTGTCGCTGGCGACTATCAGGATCTGGGTGAAGAGGTCCAGATCAGCCAGTATCGATTAATCCCGGAGATTCGAAGTGGTATGAACTGATCACTCAGCCATTGTCGGATTCTGGCTGTCATTGGCTCTATTTGAGATTGGGTTTTACTGCTCGTAGCGAAGTGCAATCCCTGGGTTGGCTGAAGCTGTCTTGTAACTCTGTAGTGCAACCGTAAGAAAGGCGACGGCCAGGGCAATAGATGTCGCAAGTATAAACACGAGCAGATTGATATCCTCTTTGTACTGGAAATCAGCGAGCCAGGTGCCGATGACATAGTAGGAGAATGAGGAAGCGAAAATAGACGCGACAAGGATCAGACCAACAATATCTTTAAAGAGTAAGAGAATAATGCTCTGTCTGGATGCGCCGAGTACGCGTCGCACGCCAATTTCTTTGGTCCGCTGTGCAGTGGTAAATGAAGCAAGCCCAAACAATCCGAGGCACGAGATCAGGATGCAGACGCTGGCGAATACAGCAATTAATGTCATCTGTCTTCTTTCTGAGACATAGAGCCTGTCCAGCATTTCATCTAGAAACTCGTACTCAAACGGGTGGGCAGGGTCGAATTCACTGAACTTCGTCCGCAGGAATGAGAGTGTCTTGGGCATATTCCGATCAGATATTTCGATGATCAAAATTTCCGAGACTACCCGGCGATTGAGTTCGTCCATCTCTGAAAAATCGTAACCGGTCATATGCATAAACAGCGGTTCTACCGGCCGATGCAGTGAATGAATATGGAAATCTTTTACAACGCCAATTACCTCATTCTTAAACGGACCACTGATAACACGTTTGCCGATTGGATCCTTCCAACCCATTCGTTTAACGACAGCTTCATTGATTATGGCTGAAGAATTGGGCGGTGTATCCGGTCCAAAGTTACGACCCTCTATAAGTTCAATGCCCATCACCTCGAAGAAGTTTTCATCGATGCCCATGCGATTGAAGGACATGGATTCCATTTTTCCCTCGTCTGAATCGACTTCAACAATATTAATTGAAATGTTCTGGCCGGGTACTGACTCTGCGAAGGCAACCCCTGATATATTGGGATTTGCCAGCAGATCGTTTCGCAGGGCTGGTATCTTCTCGATAAGATCGGCACCCCTTAGTGTGACCAAAACTTTATTTTCCTTTGAAAAGCCAAGTGGTTTTGTCTGTAAGTAGTGGATCTGGATAGCCATGAGAATGGTGCAGGCGATGACGCCAATCGAAATCGTGAACTGAAGGAAAACAAGTACCTGTCGAAGGCTGATACCACCGCTTTTAAGATCTTTTCGTGCTCGAAGTGCCGATATCGGCTTGATGGCTGAAAGGCGAAAAGCCGGATAACTCCCTGATATCAGACTTACGACCAACCCGAGGATCAGGATAAATCCGATTAATTCAGGTCGGAAGATGTTGAGTTCAAGCGGTTTGCCCAGCAGGATGCTGATGGGGGTATAGGTTGCAACCAGATAGGTCAGGCCCACTGCAATTGCGAGTGATAAAAATGTAAAAACAAGCGATTCACTGAGAAATTGTGCGACGATCTGTTCCTTGTGTGCACCGATGATCTTTCTCATACCGATTTCCTTGGCGCGATTCACCGATCGGGCGGTTGCCAGATTCATGTAATTGATACAGGCGATCAGCAGAACAAAACAGGCAATAGTTGAGAATGCATAGACATAGAAACGATTACCTCTTGGTTCATCGTAGGTGGTTTCGGAGTTGAGGTGTATTTCTGCCAGCGGTTCGATGAAGAATCGCCATTTTGAATTGAATTGCTGCCCGTTCTCGGCCATATAGCGATTAAAGAAGTCATCCGATATCGCCTTGAAGGCTGCGGGTTTTATGTCGGCTTGCATTAAAAGATAGGTATAGTCGGTGATACCCCAGAGTGCCTGACTGATGTTGGGTGAATCACCAAAGAAAGCTTTCAGACGGTTATATGAGAGCAGGGCCGGGTATTTAAGATGGGTGTTCTCAGGTAGATCGGCAAATACCAGCGTGACCTTGTAGGAAGCTGTATCGGTTGAAAGAGTTTCGCCGATCGGATTTCTATCCCCAAAATATCTTCTCGATACGGTTTCGTTGATCGCTATCGCCAGCGGATCCTTCAGTGCCTCTGCCGGATCGCCATAGATAATATCGTGCTGAAGAACATTGAAAATGTTCTCATCAGCCAGAAATACATTGTCCCAATAGTATTGATCATCTTCGCTGCGAAGAATTAGTTGCCCACCCTGGGCACTCGGGAAAAAGCGTACATAATCCAGAACCTCTTCATAGTCCGCTTTCAACAGCGGGCCGAGTTCTCTGGAGGTCACTGCTGCAAAGTCAATCGTGCCGTTTGTATCCAGTTCATTAACCACGCGATAGATATTCTCGTGGCCAGGGAAATGGCGATCATAGGTCAGTTCCGATGCGAGATGTAAAGCCAGAACCAGGAAGCAGGTAAGTCCAAGGCTGAGACCAGCAAGATTAATTAGCGTATAAATATAGTCGCGGGACAAACTTCGCATGGCGACCCGCACATAGTTTTTAAACACCACCGACCTCCTTGCCAATCTGTTGGCTGGTATCTATTTGTCCATCCCACATGTAGATTTGCCTTGCGCCAATCCTGGCGCAGTCTTCTGAGTGGGTAACCATAACGATGGTGGTGCCCTCTTCATGAAGCGCTGCAAATGTATCCAGTACTTCACCGCCATTTATTGAATCCAGATTACCTGTGGGTTCATCTGCCAGAATCAGCAGAGGATCAGCGACCAAAGCCCTTGCCACTGCAACTCGTTGCTGCTGCCCTCCCGACAGTTGTCGCGGGAAGTGTCGAGAACGGTGTGAGATATTCACTCTCTTCAGTAATTGGTTGACCCTGTCAGTTCGCTGTTCAGACGACATGTTCTTAAGATACAGAAGTGGCAGTTCGACATTCTCGAATACATTGAGTTCGTCGATCAGGTTAAAGTTCTGAAAAATAAAGCCAATATTGTCACGACGAAGATTGGTGAGTTTCCTCTCGCTGCTGGTTGCAACGTCTATATCATTAAAGAGATATCGCCCGGCGTCTGGGCGCTCGATCATTCCGAGAACGTTCATCAGTGTGGACTTACCACAGCCAGACGGACCCATGATTGTCAGAAATTCACCAGCATCAATGTGGAGGTTGATATCACTGATCGCGGTGGTTTCGATCTCATTTGCCTGAAAAGTCTTAACCAGTTTTTCGAGCTGGATCATCTATTCTTTCTTGGCGCTCAGAGTAGAAAGCCAATTGTTGCACGAACGTTTAGATTTGCCAACCAATCCAGGAACTGGTGGAGCGTGGTGTTTTTATTCTGGCTGGATGAAACCACGAATGGCGGTTGTTAGTTAACCTTGATGTCCTGTATCAATCCAGGCCTCGGCCTATGATCAACCTTGATTTTAGTCCTACCCCCTATTACTCTGCCTGTGCATCTTCCGTGGTCGCAAATCAACCAACTGGATTTTCCCAATGGCATCCATTCGACATACGCTATCAATCTGTTTTCTTTTCTCGTTGTTCGGATCACTCCAACAGACTGCATATGCTGAGGCATCACCGGGCTTCACCAGGGCGCAGGCAGAAGCTGGCGGCATAGCTTACAAGGCATCCTGTGCAACCTGCCACGGAGAGGCACTGGCGGGTGCAGGCATCTCTCCTCCTCTTTCAGGGGCTCGCTTTGACAACACCTGGCGAGGCAAGTCTGCAGGTACTCTCTTGTTTCATCTCCGAAGAATGCCGCCAAGATCCGCAGCAGAATCATCTGGTATAAGTGATAAAACCTATACGGATATTCTTGCGCATATCCTGATGGCCAACGGATTTAAGCCCGGTGAACTTGAATTGCCTCGTGATCAGGCTGCACTTGGCAAGATCGTAATTCCGAACCTGCCAGGGATGGAATATGACCCCGTCGCACCTGTTGTAAAGACCAGCGATCAGACTGCATTGCTGAACGACCTGCCTGATGTGACCGATGAGATGCTGCAAAGTCCCTCGCCAGATGACTGGCTACACTGGGGGCGAACCTACGAGGGGCAGAGTTATAGTCCGCTCAATCAAATTAACAAAAAGAATGTACATAATCTGAAGCCTGTGTGGAGAACGGCGTTGCTACATGGTCCAAGCATGCCTATGCCGCTGGTTCATCAGGGGGTGATGTTTCTACATACATACCCCGATACCGTTATCGCCATGGATGCCACAAATGGGGCGGTGCTTTGGCGGTACAAGCGCGAAGGGTTGTCTCAATCCAACAAGAAAATGGGGCTTGCACTGCATGGCGACAGGATTTATGCCTCCACATCTGATCTGCATGTGATTGCATTGAATGCCAGGACTGGCGCGTTGGTATGGGACCACACGATTGACATCCAGAGAGATGAAGAATATCGAAACAGGATTTTTACAAGAAGTGCTCCGCTGGTAGCAGGAAAAGTTGTCATACAGGGGACCATGGGATTCAGAACGCCAGGCGGGGCGTTTATCGTCGCGGTTGATCGAGAGTCCGGCAAGGAGGCATGGCGATTCAATACAGTGGCCTGGCCTGACAAGCCCGGCGGAAACACCTGGAATGATATACCGATTGAACTGCGTAATGGGGGTTCGGTATGGCAGCAGGGGACCTATGATCCCACATCGAATCTGGTGTACTACGGAGTTGCACCGACTTACGACACTGCGCCATTGTTAGTTCCGACCGATAAAAAGGGCCATACAAATGACGGGATGTATACCAACTGCACTATCGCTCTTGATGCCGATACGGGAGAGTTGGTCTGGTACTTCCAGCATACGCAGAATGACCAATGGGATATGGATTGGGTATTTGAACGTACGATCGCGCAATTACCAGACGGAGATGGTGGTACCGTAAAAGCGGTAATGAATGTAGGCAAAAATGCGATGCTGGATTCTCTGGATGCAGCAACGGGTGAGTTCCTTTTTACCGTGGATACAGGCGTTCAAAATGTGATCACGGCAGTTGACCCAAAAACTGGCGCCAAAACAATAGACCCGATGAAAATGCCACACCCTGATAAAACATCTGTCATATGCCCGATTCCTTTTGGTGCCAGATCCTGGCCTCAGACTTCATACAGCCCGGATACAAATTATGTCTATGTGCCGATAACTGAATCATGTTTCGGGATGAGTGAAACCGGAAAAGGCGGCTGGCTGCTAACTACAGGTGTTGATTTTTCAGCGGCAGAACATCCCGATCTCAATGACGGCATGATGGGGAGATTGCAGGCTATTGATGTTGCGAGTCGAAAACTTGCCTGGAACAGGGATCAGGTTACGCCATTGTCGACCGGTATTCTGACAACAGCCGGTGGCATTGTCTTCTCAGGTGATGTTGATCCTTCGCTTAAAGCCTTCGACGATGCAACCGGTAAATTATTATGGAAAGCGGCGCTCGATGACACACCTAGTTCCAGCCTCATCACCTACAAAATTGGTGCAAGACAATATATCGCCGTGGTGGTTGGGATGACTAACAATCACGTGCGGGATATCACTCGCCACTACAGGCAGTGGAGTAAGACTGAAGGCGAGCCGGGAGATCAGGCCGGTGCTTCAATCTGGGTATTCGCTCTGCAATGATCTATTGAATCTATTTGCTGTCGAAACTGCACTTCGGTGCAGTTTTCAAATGCAGAGATTAATAGTGGCTTGCGAAAGACTAAAGACGGCCTTCCGTAATGTCATCCCCAAACAGCATCCTTGAGAATGGCTCCACGTTTGGACCTCGTCTGAGATGATGACCTCCATCGACACTCAGAACAACACCTGTTATCCAGCTTGATTCAGGGCCACAAAGAAAGCGGACGGCTCTGGCGATATCATCTACATGACCGTGTCGGCTGATGGGCATGCAATCCATATAATCATCGTATACTTCCTGGGTGGTCATTAGTCCAGTGGCGATCTCGGTATCCACGAGTCCTGGGCATACGCTATTAACTCTTATATTGGCGCAACCCAATTCATCGGCGCTGTTGCGAATCAGCATGTCGATTCCGGCCTTGCTGACGCAGTAGGGCCCCATGAACCGGTGAGTACGCACACCCGCAATGGAGGATATTGAACAGATTGCGCCACCACCCGACCTTGCCATGGCTTTCCCTGCATGCTTGATGGTGTAAAAGGTGCCTGTCAGATTGGTCTGCATGATGTCATCCCAATTCTGACCTTCGGTTACCATGATTGGCGCCAGACCCCCTATCCCTGCATTGGCAACAGCAATATCCAGATTGTCGTCATAAGTGGCTGCTTCAACGGCTGCCTGCATATCGGCTTCCTTGCCAACATCACCCTGAAAGACCGCTATTGACCCACCCTTGGCCTCTTTACGAAGCTCGATGGCAGCGTTTTCCAGCTTCTCCGGATTTCTGCCCATGATCAGAACATTGGCTCCCTCATTGGCAAAAGCCATCGCGCAGGCAAGACCTATACCGCTGCCACCGCCGGTGACAAGGGCACTTTTATTCTCAAGCAATAACGTCAATGTGATTCTCCATTTTAGAAACCTGATGCTAACAAATATACTGTGGTTTGGTGTCTGTGCCAATATAACTGTCCTAATATACCAACGCGCTATTTCGGTCGAAGAGAACCAGCAACCATATTATTTATCCTCTGTAATATGGGATAATGCCGCCGAATAAATTTGGAAAATTATGCTCCAGATCCCATACCGTGATGGAGATACGATTATTTAAAGGAGACAAATGAAATGAAATTAAGCGAAGTAGGCAGTATCGGTATCCTCGGTGCTGGCGTAATGGGTGGTGGTATTGCCCAGTGCGCGATCAAAGCAGGGCAGAAGGTCGTTGTCCGGGATCTGACCGAGGAGATCTGTGAAAACGCCAAAGAGGTAATCCTCAATAGCCGTTTCGGATTCAGGAAGGCCGTTGAAATGGGCAAAATGACAGAGGCTGAGCTGGATGAGGCAATGTCATTGCTGACCACCACGACCAATGTTGAAGATCTGAAGGATTGTGACATCATTATCGAAGCCATCGGTGGTGGCGATGACGGGGCGATTGAAAACAAGCCCATGAAACTGAAAATTTGGGAGGAGATGGACGAGCTCGTAAAGCCGGAAGCCGTATTTGCCAGCAATACCTCCATGTTTACGATTGCGGATCTTGCGGCAGTTACCAATAGAAAAGACCGGTTTATCGGCATGCACCTGTTCAGCCCGGCGAATATCATGAAGCTGGTTGAAGTTACCCATACGGAAGACACAACCGACGATGTCACGGATCTGATCGCAGAGTTGAGTCTGAGCTGGGGCAAGACACCCATCATCCTGAAGGATGTACCGGGGGATACAGGTTTCATAGGCAATCGCATCATGGCTGCTGTACGCAAGGAAGCCATTAAAATAGTGGAAGAAGGTGTGGGTACCCAGGAAGATGTCAATACGGCAATGACATTGGGTTTCAGATGGCCTGCTGGTCCCTTCCCGTCTGGTCCTAATGCGAGGAGTGGCTGGAAGTAGTAACTTAGAGGTCACATCGGGGCTAAAGGCTTAGCCCCGATTGTGCCAGGTCCGCTGGTATAGACGCAGTATCTTAGCTAGCGCTGCTGGGGTACGAACATTTCCGCATCGGACATGTCAAATACCTTCTCGATGTCTCGCTCGAGGCCATCGACAGTTGCATCCACACCCAGCTTGATACCCTCGTTGACAAAAATCGCACTTGAAGAATAGCGACCACCGGAAGCGTGAAAAATCCGGCCGTTTGGCGCGTCTTCACTACACATATGCAATACGGCAGGACTCACCAGCTTCGGGTGCATTTCTTCGGGCGGGTTATCAGGATCAACGTCCTCTCTGCCAGGAATACTTGAGATCATGCGGGTAGCAGCACCAGGCGCGAGACAGTTAACCCGCACGTTGTGCCCTGCACCCTCTCTTGCCAGATTGTTCATCATGCCAACCATACCCATCTTAGCGGCACCATAGTTCGACTGACCAAAGCTGCCGAAAATACCTGAAGTGGAGCTGGTCAGCACGATGCGGCCATAATTCTTCTCATACATAATCGGCCAGGCATACCAGGTGACATAAGCACTGCCATTCAGATGGACATTGATGACCATGTCCCATTCATCCAGCGTCATATTCTTGAAGGACTTGTCACGAAGGATCCCTGCATTGTTAACGAGGATGTCGACAGTACCCCATTCGTTAACGGCATCATCAACGATACTCTTGGCGCCGTCGCGATCTGATACTGAAGCCTTGTTGGCAATAGCTTCTCCGCCGTTGCCGCGAATTTCTTCTACCACTGCATCAGCAGCATCTCCCTGGCCCATGCCATCAACACTGCCACCCAGGTCATTAACTACCACCTTTGCGCCATGTTCCGCCAGCAACAAAGCATGGCAACGACCCAGACCCCCGCCTGCGCCGGTCACGATAGCGACTTTACCTTCAACACTCATATCGTACTCTCCCAATGGTTAATTGATATGGAGAGGATACCGCAGAGACAAGGATCAAGTCACATGTTAAAACTTATCTAGGGATGGCTAGGCGAGGGCATCGATTCACGGGTAATTCGGCCAAAAAGCATCGGCTTTCAGTCAAATGGTTTTTTAGGCATAGTGTAAAAAGAAGATTAACAAATGACATACCGGGACGGGGGATTGAGCAGATGACAGAAGTTGTGCGAAGACTGGGTTGTGCGCGGAATATAATGGCTTTGGTGGTTGTCGTGATTAGCCTGAATGCTGTTGCCGAGGATAAAGTTCATACCACAAAAACTCATCGGTTCGAAGAAGTTGCTGATGGTGTTTACCTCGCTCAGACCACTGCACCGGTATTCAACAGCAACTCGATGGTCATCGTGAACGAAGACGATGTCGTGATCATCGATTCCCATGTAACCCCGTCGAAGGCACGGGATCTTATCAAGTCGATAAAGACAATCACCAGAAAGCCCATCAAGACCCTGATCAACACACACTTCCACTGGGATCATGCCCACGGCAATCAGGTATTCGGAGAGGATGTGCAGGTAATAGGCCACGAATTCACCCGCAAGAAGATGCTGGATGCACCGCTTCAAGAATTCACCTATCGGGATGGTATGAAAGGAAATGCAGCTTACCTTGCACGTTTGCAAAAAGAGGTGGAGGAGGAGACGGACAAAGCCAAGCGTAAGGAACTGAAAATACGGCTTGATCTCTTTGCTGAGCATGTACAGGATTTTGAGGAAATAACACCGCAGGCACCGGATACGACATTGAGTGAGCGAATGACCATTGTCAAAGGCAGTCGTGAAATTCAGATTCACTACTTTGGCAGGGCGCATACCGGCGGCGATCTGGTTATATTGCTCCCCAAAGAAAAAGTAGTCTATACCGGAGACATGATGCTCTATGGACCTTCTTTCCTGGCGGATGGATACGTCCGTGAATGGGTGACGACATTACAAAACCTTAAAAGCATTGACTTTGAAACCATCGTGCCTGGTCACGGGAGTCCTTTTAAAGGACGTGAACGAATAAGCTATGTACAGGCTTACTATACTGACCTCTGGGATCAGGTTGCAGCTATGCACGAGAAGGGTATGTCAATTGAAGAGACTGTAAAGGCGGTTGATCTGAGTCATCACAAAGATTCGCTTGGTATATCTCGAACCGGGTCTGATCCGCTGACTGTCCGTCGGATATTTGCGCGATTGGAAGGCGCGCCATAAGGTGGCGAAAGGTGCAGGTGCACGATTAATGATGTGGGGTTCGAGGATCGGAAAGCGTGTGACGGGATTTGCGCTCAACATCTCTTTGTCGGACTTCTGTTGAAATCGCCAAAAAGACATTGGCACGCTTCGTATCATGGCATAGACTCGAAGCCTTAGATCTCCCATAAACAATTACAATTAGAAATATGGGTTGGTATATGCAGCGAATATCCAGTCATCTATTGCTAATCGTGTTGCTCGTGCCGTTGTTGGCAATTGCCGCCGTGGCAGAATCCGACGAGAGCAAAGCCAAAAGACAGCGCGCTCGCATTCTGGTTCTTGATGATGCAACTTCCTCAAGCCGCTTTGGATTTGATTTCCGAGCCGGACTTTTTCGTGAGATGCGGGAATACACGGGTCGGGCCTGCTGTCTCTATACTGAGATGTTGGGCCTAAGAAACAAACCTGAAGGATTTGAAGCCCGTTCGGTCGAATATCTAATCAAGAAATTTCCGCCAGGCAGTGTTGACATTATTATCTCAATGTTCCCGGGAACGGGTGAATTGATTCTCAACTATGACCTTTTTCCGAATGTACCAAAAATAGCGATCGCCGCCGGTACCGCTCTTGGAAATAAACTCAGAGAACGAGATGACTTTGTCGTCATGCCAGACAGTCAGACTGTTGCGAAGACGATGGAGAACATCCAGTATATTTATCCCGGCACCAGAAAACTTTTCGTTATAGGCGGAGCCAGTTCAGTTTCCCAGAGCTTTGTCGAGAGGACTGAAAACTCCCTGTCTCGAATGAGCCATCCATTCGAAACGGAGTACCTGTTGGGACTATCGATGGAAGAGTTGTTACCCCGCGTTAGAAGAATCCCATCGGACGCTGTCATTCTCTACCTTGTATATTTGAATGACAAGAATGGTCGAAATTATCGATCACCAGATATGCTTGAGCTTGTAAGTAGCGAAACAGAAGTACCTGTATTCGGTATTGTTAATACACTAATTGGCAACGGGATTCTTGGTGCCTCCGCAGTGGAGGGTGGCAAATATGGAAAACTCACCTTTGAAATAGCGAATGACCTGCTGAACGGGATTCCGGTGTCGTATCCGATAAGGATCGATGAACTAGTCGCACCCTATTTCGACTGGCAGCAAATGCAGAAACAAGATTTGTCGAAAGCTGATCTGCCAGAAAACTCGATTGTTCTTTTCGAACCTCAAACTCTCTGGAATCAATATCGAAAAGAAGTAATAGCGACCTCTGTCTCGTTGTTTTCGCTGGTATTTGTAGTTGTATCTCTTGCATTTGCGATGTTGCGCCAACGTAAAACCGAACAGGAATTGCGGGAAAGTGAACTTCAACTGAGAAGAAGTGAATCGGATTATCGACTGCTGGCGGATAACAGCTCAGACCTAATTTTCAAGGTAATCGGTGACAAAATTACCTACGTCAGTCCAGCGGTTTTTGAGATGCGCGGTTTTACACCGGAAGAGGTCATGCAGCAATCGCTCGAGGAGTCGGTCACCCAGGAGTCATGGGAGAAAACGCTAAATGAATTCTCGGTAATCGCGAGTTCAAGAGGAGAAAGTTCATCCGTACTGGAACTCGAGATGTTCCATAAGAATGGCGCTAAGATTCCCGTTGAGGTGGCTATATCCTCATTCAGGGATGATGAGCATGATCAGTATGGGTTCATCGGTGTCGTTCGTGACATTAGAGATCGGAAAGAAGCTGAGAACGAGCGGAAGAAACTTGAGGTACAGGTACTGCAAGATCAGAAGATGCAGGCGATGGGTGTCCTGGCAGGCGGCGTTGCACATGATTTTAATAATATTCTTGGCTCAATCATGGGATTTGCAGAACTGTGCCTGATGGATGCCAAGGGCGATAAGCGTAGTAGCGAGAATCTGGAACAGGTGCTGAGTGCCTGCGAACGTGGCCGAGATCTTACCCAGCAGATTCTGAATTTTGCCAGGAAGGATACTGATCAAAAACAGATCCTCGAAATAAATCCGCTGATTCAGGAGAATCTTAAATTAATCAAGGAAAGCATTCCGGATGATATTGTTATCAATATCAGCGTGGCATCTGAGCCCTGCATAGTAGAGAGTAGTCAAAGTCAGATTCATCAGATCGTGCTGAATCTTGTTAACAACGCAGTGCTGTCGATGATTGATAAGGGCGGGGCACTCAATATAAAGGTAGAGAAGATCAGCTTTCCGAATTCACTCATTCATCAACCAGAGAAATTGCCGGAAGGTCACTATGTCTGTCTGAAGGTGTCTGATTCGGGTGATGGCATGGACAGTGACACAGTGTCCAGAGCGTTCGATCCTTTTTTTACCACTCGACCCCAGGGTAGTGGAACAGGATTGGGGCTGTCAGTTGTTCATGGCATCGTGAAAAGTCATGATGGTGAGATTGATCTGGATAGTCAGCAAGGTAAAGGGACATCAGTAAGTGTCTATCTGCCCCTGGCTAAGCGTGAAGGCGCTAAGGAGGATAGCGAAGACACAATTAGCGTCTACGGTAATGAGCGAATCCTGTTTGTTGATGATGAGGAACAGTTGCTGGCAACAACCGAAGCAATGTTCAAGCGATATGGTTATACCATCACAACTTATTCATCTCCGGTAGAAGCGCTAAGAGTATTCCGTGCCGATCCAGATCAATTTGATCTGGTGATAACCGATCAGAAAATGCCGGAGTTGTCTGGAATCGAATTGCTTGGTCTCATCAGGCAATCATCCGTGGATATACCCGTTTTACTATGCACTGGTTATAGTGAATTGGTGAATGAAGAAGAGGCGGCAGGTGTCGGATTTGATGCGATGGTAAACAAACCATTCCGAGCTTACGAACTCCTTTCCAGGGTTCGCTCCGTTCTTGATGGTACCCAGAAAACCGTTGCCTGAATACTTTGTTTTGCTAACTGCAAGCCCTGACCTGCATCCGACTGGTCTCGATTGTCCCCGCATTCCATCTCGTATGGAGACTGGATAGTTAATGGGCTAGATCAATTACTGAAAGCCCATTCAACCCTTTTGGATACTGTTAATATAGGTGCCAACTACAACGCAAAGGAAGTCATGTCATGGAACTTGAAAATGTCATCTACGATGTAAAAGAAAATGTTGCCACCATCACGATGAATCGAAGCGACAAAATGAACGCGCTGAATCATGGCCTATGGGATGACCTGCTTGCGGCATTCAACGAAGCAGAATTCGACCCTGAAGTCAGAGCGATCATTCTTCGTGGAAGTGGTAAAGCTTTCTGTGCAGGCTGGGACCTGAAGGCAAGCTACTATATTACAGGTCCAGTAGGGCAGGAAAAATGGACGACGCAGAATGCGCTAAGTGGCTTGCGGCAGATCAGTGAACGCTATCTGAAGATCATGAATATCCCGAAACCTGTTGTCGCTCAGGTTCATGGTTATTGCCTGGCAGCCGGATGCTATCTTGAAATGCTATGTGATATGGCAATTGCCGCTGACGATGCAAAGATGGGGCATCCAGTAGGTCGCGGTGGTGTCGATAGCATGCCCTTGTGGATATCTTATCTGGGGCAGCGTAAAGCACGGGAGATGCTCATGACACAGAAAATTATCGATGGTAAAGAGGCTGAGCGTATTGGTCTCGTCAACCAGTCTGTGCCTGCTGACAAGTTGGAAGAGACAGTGTGGGAGATGGCGACAACATTGACCGAAGTATCACCGGATGCAATAGCTATCCAGAAGGAAGCGTTTAATACCCATGCAGAAATAATGGGGCGTGGAGCAACTTTTGCTTATCACCGGCAATTGAATGGTCTCGGTCGGGTAGGTGCTGGTGGAGGTGATGGCATTAATATAGATGAATCACGAAAACGGACGAAGGGTTAGGAAGAAAACTGTATAAAAAGTTATAAATTCTTCAGATCAATCGTCCTATGGTTAACTGATGACTATGCAAAGCGGAACCACTAAATAGGCACGAGGTGCCATGCTATGGCTGTACCGTGATCCTGATTGATCTCAATCAATGAAACCAGGTCCACCATCCAACATAATAAATCCAATTTCCTTCGAAGATACTAAATCGATGGCAATAACCAGTGTCATTCAATCGGGGATAATCGTCATTAGCGCGGATGAGAGTGCCACTATTGATGAACTAATCAGCTTCATAACCGAGCAATATAACGATTGGACTGAACACCACATTCTGTGGGACTTAACCAAATACAATTTTAATCCGGCGAATAGTGGAACAGTCCAGTCCGCCGTAGAAAAGCTGAAGTCGATATCTCCCGACGATCGTTCTCATCTGAAGCGAGCTGTTTTGGTCAATTCAGAACTGGGTTTCGGCATGTCCAGGATGCTACAGTCGTTTGCTGACCGGTCTCTCAGCATCAAGATCATGATATTCAAGGAGAGGGAAGAAGCGATTGAATGGCTGAATTCCTGATCAGTGATAGGCCTCAGCCTGAATCGAATACAGCTCCGCATATTGACCACCCAGGCTCATCAATTCACGATGTGTTCCCACTTCAGCAAGCTTCGCGCCATCAAGAACAATTATCTGATCTGCCATACGAACCGTGCTGAAGCGGTGTGAAACAAGGATGGTTATGCGCCCGTTATCGATGAAGCCTGATTTGACAGCAGAGGCATATTTCTCAAACAGCGCGTGTTCCGTTTCCGCATCGAGGGCGGCCGTAGGTTCGTCCAGCATCAGAACAAGCGGCTGTTCGCGCATAAAGCCACGGGCCAGGGCGAGTTTTTGCCATTGACCAAAACTCATTTCAACACCTTCGGGCCAGGTTGGACCCAACTGGGTATCAAGCCCTGATATTAACTGGGCAATGACATCCTCGGCGCCCGCCCGGTCAACGGCCGAATCAACCGCCGTTTTATCATCCGCACGATCTACGTCTCCTATACCAACAGATTTTTGTGCCTTAAACTCGAACTTGAAGAAGTCCTGAAAGGCGCCAGCAAGTCGGCATCGCCAGTCATCGCCTGACATCCTTCGCAACTCGACACCGTCAATCAGGATTCTGCCGTCACTGGGCTGGTACATCTGGCACAGTAATTTCACCAGGGTAGATTTTCCTGCACCATTTTCACCGACGATGGCAACGACAGAGCCAGGTTCTAGTTCAAGGTTGATATCATTCAATACGATGGTATCAGTGCCCGGGTACGAAAATGAGACATGATCAAACCTGATCCCCGATTGCAGCTTATCGGGGATTTCAGCATCAGTGTTTTTCGTTAACGAATCCGCATAGTCTTCCAGCCAGGCGAGTCGAATAGAGCCATCCATCCAGATACCCCGGAGGAATCCCAGTTCACCAACAGTCGCGCCGATATAGGCAGAGAGTCTGGCGCCTGCTGCCAATACCAGCAGAACAGATCCGGGAGATGCCTTGATACCCCAGGCAACAAAGACAACCGCAGCCACATACCCGATTGCAAATATCAACCAGCCCAATGTGTGCCAGAGCGCACTTTGCCATCTTGTCGATGCGATTGGTCTGTACCAGCGCTCCCAGTGAAAACGGCGTTCATCAACCAGTTTGTCGCCGATGCCCAGTACCCGAACCTCCTTGCCTGGTGGCGCGGTGGTTGTAATATCGAATAAATGTCTTGCCAGTCTATTCGCCGGGGCACCTGCTTCCTCGACGGATCGCTCTATGCCAGGTCGCCAGGTTGAACTTATCACTGTTGGCAGCGCGCAGAATACAAGTAAAGCCAGGGCGGGATGCACAGACATCAGCAATAAGATGGCGACGATCAGCCGAAGTACCCAGCCCGCTGTCGTAAAAACAGACATATACATATGATCGAGGACGAAAACCTGATCCCTGAGGATAGATAGACGGTCTAGATATTCAGGTCTCTCATGATGTTCGATACTCGAAACGCTTGCCTGAAGATCTGCGACATGAGATTCAAGCGCAATTGCGACTTTGTCTCTGAAACGCCGCTGGGTCCTGTCACTGATCACTCTCAGAAACCAGGTGGCAGCCGCAGTAATCCCAAGCCCTGCGGTAGCAATATAAACAAGCTGGGTATTGTTTTCCAAGAGGCCATCGGCAAGAAATTTCAGCCATAAAGCGAGTAGTGCATCGGGCGCGGCGGCAATCAACGACAGCAAAAATGCAATCGTTAATAATAGTGGTTCAGCCTGATACCCGCGTTTCAGTGCCCGCCACATGGAAGGTAGTGCTGGCGGTAGATCATTAGTCGAGGACATCGTAACCTTCCTCCTCGAATCGGGATGCCTGCAATTCAAACATTGTGCGATAGCGACCATTTTGGTCCATGAGTTCGTCATGGCTGCCGAGTTCAATCACTCTGCCTTCTTCCAGTACACAGATTCTGTCGGCACGCCGCACCGTGGAGAAACGATGGGAGATTAATATCGTTGTCACATCGCGGGTTGCGTCCAGAATTCTATTGAAGATTTCTGCTTCACCGCGCACATCCAGATGTGCAGTGGGTTCATCCAGCAAGACAAGACCTGCTCCCTGGCGAATGGCACAAAGCGTGCGAGCGAGTGCTATACGCTGCCACTGCCCGCCGGATAAATCCGTGCCACCGGCATAAGCTTTTGAAAGTATCGTATCAAGATCAGCTATACCCTCAGCACCGGCATCAGCCAGTGCTGAAAGGATTGTTTCATCAGACGCGCCATCAGGCGCCACGTTTTCTCGCAGTGTCAATTCGAACCTGATGAAATCCTGGAATACAGCCGTCACCTGATTTCTCCAACTCGCCAGATTGAGATCCTGCAAGAGCTGGTTGTCGATTAATATTTTTCCTTCCGTCACTTCGTAGAGTCGGCACAGCAGTTTTGCCAGGGTAGTTTTACCTGCACCGTTCTGGCCGACGATAGCAAGCGAAGAACCGGTTGGAATTTGCAGATCAAGATGCTTGAGCACTGGCGTCTGGGAAGTTGGGTAGGAAAATCCCACGTCCTTGAACGCAATCGACTCTGCCGGTAAGCCGGAAGCGGGTCGATTGCCGCGTTGCAAAGCACCCGTTTGCGACATTGCCGATTTCAATTTCATAACGGCAACTGCTGGTGCGGCTGCTCCGTCCAGTGCCCAGGACAAACCACCAAATGCAATCATGCTCGTGCTGATAGCCGCACTTGCAAATACAACGAGTCGATCAAGTTGCAATTCTCCTGCCATTGCAGCATTCGCCATCGATAGAAATACAACCAGATTCGCGGCTGTTACGAGAATCACGCTTGAGATGACAGACCGCTCCCGCAGGCGGGTTGCTTCCCACCGAAGGTCATGCAACAGCTGCCTGTTACTTCTGAAACGATCGATGGTCCAGTCGGATAGATTAAACAGACGGAGTTCCTTTGCTGAGGGAGGGTCGACCGCAAGTCGATAGGAGTAATCAGCATGTCTCTGCGCGTTCTGTACCTCCTGGGTGTTTCTGTCTTTCCAGACGCCGCTTTCCCGGAGCAACCAGTGGGTCGCAATCCAGGCGCCGCCCAATACAAATGGCGCCCACCAGGCATAGGCAAACAATATAATTGCTGAAGCGAGGCCGCCTATTAATTCCACGAGACCCGAGGCAATGAAGTCCATCGCGATTGAAAGTGGCGGTCCACTGATGCCGAGATCAAAATCACGCGCCATTGTTAAGTCGTTGATGTGTTCCGGATTCTCCAGATGGGCTATTCCCTCGGGTGTTGTACACGCGATAGTTAACTGATCGTATAACCAGGCGGATGTTTTGCTGCCAAGATTAGCACTCACCACCTGGTGCAGTGGGGTCAGTACCTGCAGCAGTACAAAGACTACCGCGACATATGAAAGTGCCACATATAGTGACTCTTCTCGCTGAACCGCACCAATCAGATTGCCCATGACGATGGCAAAGAAGGCTGGCAGCAGACCTCTTGTAATGAGCAATAACCACCAGAGTGTCGCCAGCACGGGATCTGCTTTCGGCAGAATGCCAAAATACTTCCACTCTTGTCTTTCAGTCAGGGTAGACAACATTCCACAACCAAATCAATTTGTGTTCAGAACAGCGGGATTTGAACAGAAAATACAAACGGGAAACGTGGCTATCTTAAACCAATCATTCACCAGGGAAAACAGAATTGAATTCAAGGAAGAAGAAAGAGACAGCCGAATGTTATTAATTTATGATTACCCACAGAACAATTGTGTGATTTCAGAAAGAGGGGAAGTCTGGTGTATCGAATCATTCTGCCGACTGTTCTACTGGTCGCTGTCATCACCCTGACTGAACCAATCAACGCTGAGCCTGATCGAGCGCAAGGTAAAGCGCTGTTTGAAAGACACTGTGCTGCCTGCCATGGCGAAAATGGTGATGGCAGCGGTGAAGCGGAACGATATCTCGTTCCGAAGGCCCGTGATTTTACAGCGGGTGTCTATAAATTTCGGAGTACCCCCAGCGGCACCCCGCCGACAGATGAGGATCTCTACCGAACGGTTAAAACGGGAATTCCCGGCACTTCAATGCCTTCGTTCGCACGGTTGTCAGACGACGAGCTGGCATCGGTTATCGCTCATGTGAAATCTTATTCGGATATATTTGAAGATGAAGATGCAATAGAACCGCCCATCTCTATCGGCAAGGCCGCCAGATCCTCAGCGAAGAGTATTGCAGCAGGTGAACAAACCTACCAGAACATGGAATGCAATAAGTGCCACGGAGAAGGCGGTCAGGGAGATGGACCCTCTTCAGGCAAACTCACCGATGACTGGGATCAGCCGATTACGCCCTATGATTTAACCCGCGGCCCCATGCTGATGAAAGGCGGCGCTTCATCCCAGTCAATCTACCGGACCTTCATGACGGGGCTTGATGGCACACCGATGCCTTCCTATATGGATGAGTTGGCCGAAGCAGATCGCTGGCCACTGGTGCATTATATACAGTCGCTGTCGGATACCTCAGATTCGGATGTGGCAGATACGCAAAGCGTACCAACAACACTCACTGTCAAAAAAACCCGGAAGAAGATTCCGCTCGATCTTAATAGTCGTATGTGGCGACGAATAAAACCGCAGACGGTGTCTTTGAGACCGATTCGAGCCAGGAATATCTGGCCGGATAAGGTTGGGATCAAGATTGTCAGAAACGGAACCCACATCGCGTTCCGTTTTACCTGGCAGGATAACGAAGCTAACAACAAGCTTGTGGCGGCGACCGATTTTATCGACGGGGTTGCGCTCCAGTTTGTGAATACAGACATGCCAAACGACTATATCGGCATCCCTTTCTTTGGTATGGGTGATCAAGCGGACAAGGTGGATATCTGGTACTGGAAGGCCGCTGTGTCTGGCCGGGGGAGACACGGACCGGTGAACGATGACTCGGCGGTTTCAGTGCTTGAGGCAAATGGATTCGGCACTCTGGAAGATCAATCTGAAGCAGCTCAGATAGTTGAAGGAATTGGCACCTATAAGGACGGTACCTGGACTGTGGTCATGAGGCAGAAGCTGGATGCATCGGCATTTAAAACGCGTAAATCTATACCGGTCGCAATTGCCGTATGGGATGGCAGTGAACGTGACCGGGCAGGTCAGAAATCTGTCTCAGAATGGTTCGAGCTGAAGCTGAACTAGTGACCCTGGCTAATCGAAAGAAGATGGTATGAGAAGTAGTTGTCAAAAATGAATGTAGAACCGAATATCGGCGAGCGGATCAGTATGAGGAATTCAGGTCTGGTTCTCTTTTTAGCCAGTTTGTTAATGCTGAGTATGAATGTTGTAGGAGTCACTGCTAAACCTTATCAGGTGATGGATGGGCCGGTTGAGGACGGTGGCACCATTCGAGGGATTATTACATTCAATGGAACACCACCTGCGCCAGAGATGCACGAGGTTGATACTGACCCGGAAATCTGTGGGGAAACGGCACCTTCGGAGGAACTGATCGTCAATGGTGACGGTGGCATATCCAATGCGGTGGTCAGTATTTTGGATATTGAATCGGGAAAAGAATGGAACTACCCGACCGATTTTGTTTATGACCAGCGAAATTGCAGGTTTGAACCTCATGTGATGATTATTAAAGCCAGAACGAAAGGCAAGATCACAAATAGTGATAATACAGTCCACAACATACATACCATCAGCAGAGGTATTTACAACATCAATAAATCCACCAGTGCCCATAGTGAAATCATGATCAAGGAGAGGAAGATCCGTAGACCGGGTGTGGTCAGGGTCAAGTGTGATATGCACTACTGGATGAAAGGCTGGTGGATCGTTGCGAAGAATCCCTATAGCGTCTTGACGAATGAGGCAGGTGAGTTTGCGATTGATGATGTGCCTGCGGGTAACTACAGGATAAGTGTCTGGCACGAGAAACTCGGAGAAAGTGAGTATACGGTCGAGGTTGATTCTGGCAGTGAAGTTCAACTAAACGTCGCTCTCGATCAGGCAGCAGACTGAGTATTGGTCTGAATTGATGAAGACATTGCCGGTGATTAGAAACGAATGAATAACCAATAGGTGGATCTGAACATGCAAGCACCCTATTTGAAGTCAGTGTTAACGGAAGCGCTTCTTGATCCGAAAGAAGCAAGATGGAAAGAGATCGGTGAAGAAAAAATAGCGCTAACGGGGACACCGGTGGCGCAACAACCCAGTGCCTATATAAGGTCCAAGTGGGAAAATCAAAAACCTGGAAAAATAAGCGAAGTTGGCATCAAAGCCATGCACAACGGGGATATGCTGGCTTTCCATCTGACCTGGCGTGTGCCAGCCGATAAGCTGTTGTCGAGTAAACGCAGCGAATTCCCCGATGCGGCCGCTGTCGCATTCGATGTTGGTGGTACTCCACCCGGGAATAACCCATCCTTCCATACCATGGGTTCACCCGGTTGCCCCCTGACTATCTGGCACTGGCAGGCAGGCTCGGAGCAAGCTGGCCGAGAAGTTGGCGCCGAGGGTGTGGGTACGACCGAGGAATTCACTAACGGGACCGTTAAGGCTTCGGGGGTTTTCTCAACGGATAGCTGGCAGGTGGTGATAGCCCGTCATCTGAACAAAGCGGGAGACAAGACAAAAGATCCATTCAGAATGGGTGAAGAAATAAACTTCGCCGTTGCCATATGGGATGGGAGTAGTAACGAGCGGGCCGGGCTTAAGGCGGTGTCTGCCCGTCCAGTCAGAATCAATATATCAGACAAGAACCATGCAGAGACGCGGGGATAGATTATGAGCGCAAATGACAATCAGTCAGATCACCAGCTTGGTATGGTGATGGATCTGAATAAGTGTATCGGTTGCCATACCTGCACCATGGCCTGTAAAAGGCTCTGGACCAAGGGCGACGGTATGGAACATATGTGGTGGAATACCGTCAACACGGTGCCGGGCAAGGGTACTCCCAAAAACTGGGAGCAGATGGGTGGTGGATTCAAGAAAGGAGTCGCTCAACCCGGGCATATGCCCACCAAAGAAGAATTTGGCGATGCCTGGGAGTTTAACCACACTGAACTTTTCTATGAAGGTGTCGGGTCAAAAGGGAAGCTCGAGATCAAGGGAGATCAGCCAGACTGGGGTCCGAACTGGGACGAGGATCAGGGGGGCGGTGAGTATCCTGACAACTACTACTTCTACCTGCCACGGATCTGTAATCATTGCACCCATCCAGCCTGCCTGGCTGCATGCCCCCGCAAGGCGATAGAGAAAAATAAGGATAACGGTATCGTCACCATCAACGCTGACCGTTGTAGGGGATACCGTTTTTGCATGGAAGCCTGCCCGTACAAGAAGATCTATCTGAATCATCAGACCGGGATTACCGAGAAGTGTATTTTCTGTTTCCCGCGGGTTGAAAACGGTGTAGCGCCAGCCTGTGCAAGACAGTGTCCGGGTCGAGTTCGTTTTGTTGGCTATACAGATGATATGGATGCGCCAATTGGCAAACTGGTTCACAAATGGAAAGTGGCGCTACCACTGCACCCGGAATATGGGACCAGCCCCAACGTCTTCTATGTGCCTCCACTCGCACCTGCTCTGCTGGACAAAGACGGAAATACTGATGAGTCGAAGCCGCGTATTCCTGACGAGTACCTGGTGTCGCTATTCGGTCCGGATGTGCTGGATGCAATTACCATTTTGAAAGATGAAATGGCGAAGCGCAAAAACGGTGAATCGTCGGAGTTAATGGATTTGCTCATCGCATATGACTGGAAAGAGATGTTTGGCGGATTTGATCGCAATCCTGAAACGATTGAATGGCTCAAGGATCCTGAATAAGGCTGACGGAGAGAAGGGTGATGACTATGAAGAAAAAAGGATTAAGCCGTCGGAAGTTCTTACAATTTACAGGTGTAAGCGGCGCGGCTCTGCAACTACCGGTCGGTTTGAATGTGCTGACAATGAGTGAGTCTCTGGCCGCTGCCACTGACGGTGGATTCGTGACATCAACAGCAGCTTATGGTGATTGGCGTGATGTCTATCAGGAGCGATGGAAGTGGGACAAGGTTGTTAAATCAAGCCACTTTACCAACTGCTGGTACCAGTCTCACTGCGCGTGGAACGTCTATGTGAAGGATGGCATGGTGTGGCGTGAGGAACAGGTTGCTGAATATGAGGCGACTAATTCAGAAGTGCCCGATGCCAATCCCCGGGGTTGTCAGAAAGGTGCCTGTTTCAGTGACAGGATGTACGACCCTTCCAGACTCAAGTATCCCCTTAAAAGAGTTGGTGAGAGAGGTTCAGGTAGATGGGAGCGCATCTCATGGGATAAAGCGCTCGAAGAGATTGCTGACTCCTACGTAGACATCATGGTCAATGAAGGCACTGACCGAAATATTATCGAATTGGGTCCAATGTTTACCTTTGGGACGATGACAGCGGGTGTTATGTCGTTATCGGCCCTGACCAATTCAACCACCATCGATATGAATACCGAGATTGGAGATGGCCACAGGGGTGCCCTAGAAACCTTTGGCAAGATCGTATTTGAGCGTTCAGCCGATGACTATTTTCATTCAGATCTGATCTTTATATGGGGTGGCAATCCTGTCTATACCCAGATCCCGAATATTCACTACGTGCTTGAAGCGAGATACAACGGAGCGACCATTGTTGTTATTGCACCTGACTACAGCGCATCGGCTGTTAAGGCAGACATATTTGCACAGATCAATCCAGGCACAGATGCGGCACTGGCACTCGGCATGGCCCATGTGATTCTGAATGAATCACTGTACGACGAGGCATTTCTGGTCGAGCAGACTGACATGCCGCTGCTGGTGCGCGAGGACAATGGACAGTTCCTGAGGTCAAAAGACCTTGAAGACGGTACGATGGATGTTAAATCAGGCGTCTTTGATGAATTCTACGTGATGGGGCAAGACAAGGTGCTCACCAAGATGCCGAAGAACTCTCTGGCACTGGGAGAGATCAAACCAGATTTGCATGCTCGCAAGGAAATTCAGTTGAAGGATGGCAGCCGGGTAAATGTGAGAACGGTGTTTACCCTGCTTGAAGACAAGGTCAGTGAGTACTCACCCGAAAAAGCCTCCAAGATTTGTAGTACCCCTGCAAATCAGATTATCGACCTTGCAAGGCGTATGGCATCAGCCAAATCCGCCTGCATGACCACGACCAGCAACATTGGCAAGTACTATCACGGGAACCTGATGGAGCGGGCACAAGCCCTGGTATTTGCCCTGTGCGGTCAGTACGGTAAAAAAGGCAGCGGCTTCGTTGCCTTCCCCTTTCTTGCATTCGACGGTGCGACGAACGTCCTCATGAATAACATGGACCCCACCGGTCAGGGTAGAAAACAGATGGCGGAGGGATTTAAGCAACTGGCCGCTGCTGGTTATACGCAAGAAATGATTGCCTATGAAGTGCCCCGAATGAGTGACGAGAACGGTTCCGCCACGCAAACACATGGCACCATGTTCTGGTATACCCACGCCGGTCTGCTTGAAACCAATGAAAGGATGCATGAGTGGGACCCGCATCTGAATCGGCCCGTCAAAGAAGTTTTTGAGCAGTCTCTCAAAGAGGGTTGGCAACATGTATGGCCCAAGCCGGGTGATGATCCGCGGTTGATGCTCAGTATCGGCAGCAATCCATTAAGACGAATTCGCGCTTATCCGCAACTGTTGAAACACCTCTGGCCCAAATTGCGAACCATCGTTGATCTGGATTTCAGACTCACATCAACCGGTATGATGTCTGATTACGTTCTTCCCGTTTCTGCCTGGTATGAAAGAGACGAGGTGAAATGGGTGACGCCATTGTCGCCGTATATGCACGGCGGAGAGAAAGCTACTTCATATTATGAAACGAAATCAGACTGGGAGATTATGTCGCGTCTGGTTGAAGCTATCGAGAAAGCGGCCAAAAGAAAGGGTTATGCAAGCTTCAAGGATCGCACGGGGCAGGAACGACCTTTTGAAGGTATTTACAAGGTGATGAGTGGCTTTGGGAAGTATGCGCATGACGATGACGCCAAACTGGCATCAGACATCGTCGCAGCAAGTGACAACCTTGATGGTGACTGGGAAGATATTAAGAAGAAGGGGTTCATACCATTCAAGAGCACCGGTGATAGCGCGCTGACCATTGGCACCCAGACAGAAATGAAAAAAGGTGAAACTATCACACCCCTCACCAATCATGTATTCAAAAAAGTCCCTTATCCGACGATAACCCGGCGCATGCAGTTCTACATCGACCAGGAACTCTACCTGGAATTTGACGAGCAATTACCGACTCACAAGGATTCACCCAAAGTGGGAGGAGACTATCCTCTGATTGTGACTGGCGGGCATGCGAGATGGAGCATCCACTCTCAATGGCGTGATTCGCCTCTTATGCTCCAGCAACAGCGCGGTGAGCCATTGATTCATATGAATACCGACGATGCCGAAAAGAGGAACATTAAGGATGGCGATCAGGTAAGAGTATATAACGACGTGGATGAGTTCCAGATTATGGCCAAAATCTCTCCGGCTATACAACCGAACCAGACCATCATCTATCACGCGTGGGAGAATTTTCAGTTCAAGGATGGCCGTGGCTTTCAGAACCTGATGACAGCGCCATTGAATCCGGTTGAACTGGCAGGTGGACAATACCATTTAAGACCAACCGCAATCATGGGTTCGCCCAGTCACTTTGATCGGGACACCAGAGTAGAAGTGGAGCTAGTGTCATGAGTACATTTGAGAACCGGGACGCCAGTCAGGAACTGGATTTTGATACCAGCAGTTCAGAAGTTGCCCGATTTATCGCGGATAGAAGTTTTGCTTATGGCACCCTTGCTGCCTGCCTTCAGTACCCGGATGAGATTCTTGTCGAATCGATCAACAGCGGTGATCTGCAGAAGGGCTTACAGGGCATGTTAGATCTTGAGAATGATCTTTCGCTTGATGCGGATGATATAGCCGGGTTAGCTGCAGAGATAGATTTCGACACACTGCAAACCGAGTACACGCGGCTCTTTGAAGTGACAACGCCACACGGTGCCGCGTGCAGCCTCTATGCTGGCATTCACTACGGTAATCGCATGCAGGTGATGGAGGAGCATATCAGGTTCTACAATTTCTTCGGTCTGCATATGCCGGATAAGATAGAGGAATTGCCGGATCATCTCTGTATTGAGCTTGAATTCCTTAGGTTTCTGTCAACACAGGAAGCCTACGCAACAGAAAAGGATCAGGAGGTGCTCTCCTTTCAGAAAGCGCAGCGGGATTTCATGTCCCGGCATATGATCCGCTGGCTTGACCATCTAGAAAGTTCAGTTGCAAGCTGCGCTACAGAATCTTTCTACAGGAGTATCGTCAGATTGGTAAGAGCAGTTGTGTCCAGCGAGTTCAAAAGACTGGACAAGGTTCAGGATTCATCACAGATACATAACATAGCTGTTAGTTAACGGTGCAATCTTTGTATCGGATATATCCCGTCAGGCATCCATGAACGTTCAGGAAACCCAGCGCTGGATCCACCGGGTAAATACAACAGCAGCAATCGTTTTGTTAACCACAGGCGTCATGCATACACTCCCGGATCTTCGGAGTTTGCTCATTGGAGGATATGATCGGTTAATCGCTGATATTCACCTGTGGACCGGAGCTGTTTTCATCAGTTTTCCTCTATTGATGATTGTATTGTCTCGCGGCTCGGTACTCGGCAACGTGCGTGTTCGGATATTCAAAGATCACGTATGGCACTGGCGTCGTATAAATCTGACACTGACTATCATTATGTGTTCTTCACAGGCATGTGCCGGTACCCTGATCTATATCGATACCATCTATCCCATGCCGATAACTGTGGTTGATTCACTTTTCGTTCTTCACCATGCCGGGGCCTGGTACATAGGCCTCATGTTGCCTGTGCACCTCTGGATGGCGCGAAAGGCGATTATCAGAACGCTGCGCTCGTGGCTCGGGATGGATCGAATACAAAGCGATCAGTACGACTAACAATGCACAATCCGATTAGCTGCTTGTAATTGCATGCGATCTAGATATTGCCTTTTGCAACCCTTTCTGACAGTTTTAGCTTATCGAAGCAACCGACCGGGGAAAAACAATGAGTGATACAGTGCTTTACGATGAACAGGATCAGATCGCCACAATCACGCTCAACAGACCAGAACGACACAACGCGTTGAATTGGGAAGCCTACAACGCTGCAACTGAAGCATTCAGGCGAGCCGAAGCTAGTAGAGACGTGAGATGTATTATATTCACCGGCGCCGGACGAAGTTTCTGCAGCGGTGATGACGTCGTTGAGATCATGGCGTCGGGAGACGGGCTCGAAGGCAGTTTCAAAAAACAGGAAGATGATAAACCCGCTTCAACGACACCACCTCTGGCTGTAGCCATGCAGGAAGCCCGTTGCCCGATTATAAATGCGGTTAACGGCGCTGCCGTTGGTTTTGGCATGGAGTTAACATTGCTGTGCGATATCAGAATAGCATCGGAAGGTGCAAAATTCAGTGAAATGTTTGTTCGAAGAGGTATCATCGCCACATCAATCAGCTATGACCTTCTCCCCAATATTGTCGGGCCTGCTATGGCGGCTGAGATGCTATTAACAGGAGAGATCATTGATGCTACCAGAGCACTTGATGTTGGTCTGGTATCAAAAGTTGTGAGTCCCGAAAATCTACTGCAAGAAGCCCGGGCACTGGCTGAAAAAATCTCTGCTAATGCGCCGTTAGCTGTCGAACGCGCAAAGGAAGGACTAAGGCTCAAACGTGATCACAAACCCGGCGAGATGGATCAACATCTGGCTGAGAGTCTTAGATACCTGTCGACAACCAAAGACCACAAGGAAAGTGTGGCTGCCTTCTTGGAAAAGCGTGAAGCAGTCTATACTGGTGAATAAGGGGTCAATCTGACCACCCTGTTACGTTAGTTAGTGGTGAATATCACCAAAAACTGACGTGGCTCAGTGTCTTTGTTCAGCAAAAACAATAGATTATGAAACTGGCACGAAATCTGTAAGTTGAACTTGGCAGAATTTAAGCCTGTTAGTTAGAACGTTTGGGTCTTTTGTAATACTAAATTGAAGGTTTGTGAATCTTGTCCTTGCCTTTTTTGCCCCCATAAAGATAATGCACGGCTCCGGGAGATAGAGTCAATTTATGCGCAGTACTTATATAACGGCAATCATTATCGCTGCATTGGTTTTTGCATGGCTTGGCTCCGGTCAAATCAGGCAAAAAGATGAACTCCCTGCTGCCAGTATCGCGGAGCGAAATGCTTCTGCTGCTGCTATGCAGGAAGAAAAGTCCCCAACCAGGGTCAGGGTTGCAACCATACATTCAAGCGAACGTCAGCGCATGGCGACACTGCGTGGCAAAACACTGAGCAAACGTTCTTTGGTCGTCAAAGCCCAGGTCGGTGGTACCGTGATTGGTCGACCGATTGAGCGGGGTAGCCGCGTTATAGAAGGTGATGTTCTTTGCCAGATAACGGTCGATGATCGTGCCGTCGCCATTCGCGAATCCCGCGAGGCGCTAAACAGGGCACGAATTGAATTTAAGGGGAGCCTGCGCCTGTCCAAACAGGGTTTTCAATCTGAAACAGCCATAGCCCAGGCGAGGGAAAGATTAGCATCCGCAGAAGCCGCCCTGAAGCGCAGTGAATTGAATATCACCCGATTACGTGTAATCGCTCCCTTTGATGCAGTAGTCGAAGATGTGCACCTCGAACTGGGTGAATACGTTGTGCCCGGATCGGATTGCGCAACTGTTGTCGATCTGGATCCCATGCTGCTGGTCGGCAGGATACCGGAGAAGGAAGTTACCAACATCGCACCTGGGCTGATTGCCAGTGCCACACTCTCTTCAGGTATTGAGGTTTCAGGACCCGTTATGTTCGTTGGCAAAACTGCAGATGAAGCCACCCGCACCTATTCGGTTGAAATTCAAATTGAGAATAAAGATCACCTGATACCGAGTGGCATCACAGCGAATATCCAGATTCCGATTGAATCGGTTGTGGCCCAGCGCATCTCACCAGCCCTGTTATCGCTTGATGATGAAGGTAGAGTTGGCGTCAAAACAGTTGATGAGCGGAGTATTGTGCGCTTTCATCTCATAGATATTATCTCGGATGATGATAACGGTGTATGGGTAACAGGACTACCAGAGGTTGCGACAATCATCACGGTTGGCCAGGAACTGGTCGTGCCTGGTGAGGAAATCGAAGCTACCCATGAAATCAGAAGACTTCCCACCCTGGTAGCAGAGACAGAAAAAGAAACAAAGTCTACATGAAGTCTCTTATCGACGCGGCGGTTACCCGCACAAGAACAACATTGCTCATCATGCTGATGGTGCTCATCGCTGGTGTCGCCTCACTCAATGCAATTTCCATCGAAAGCGATCCTTCCATAGAGGTACCTTTTTTCGTTGTTTCTGTTTTTCATGAAGGTATCTCGCCGGAAGATGCTGAACGACTGATGGTCATGCCCCTTGAGATTGAATTACGAAGTGTCGAGGGTGTTAAGGAGCTGACATCCTATGCTTCTGAAAACATCGCCAATGTAATGGTCGAGTTCGATGCAGACTTTGACCTTGATCAGGCGCTGCTGGATGTTCGGGAAGCAGTAGATCGTGCCAAACCGGAACTGCCTCGTACGGCGGAAGAACCGGTCATCCGGGAGGAAACGACCGCAGATTTCCCGATTCTGCAGATTAATCTTGTTGGCGAGCAAGTCCCGGAACGCATGCTTTACAATATAGCCCTCGATTTGCGCAACGAAATAGAGAGTCTGCCGGAGGTCATGGATGTCAAATTGCAGGGTCACCGGGAAGAACTACTAGAAGCGATTATTGATCCAACCGCGCTGGAGTCTTATCGAATCTCAAGCGAAGAGCTGATTAACACCATTATGCGCAACAACCGCCTGATTCCTGCGGGTAATATCGATACAGGAGAAGGGCGTTTTTCGGTCAAGGTACCGAGTGTTATCGAAGAGGCAAAAGATCTTATCGGTCTGCCTGTCAAGATGAATGATGATACCGTCGTCACCCTTGGTGATGTAGCCAGCATAAGGCGAACCTTTAAGGATAGGGATACCTACGCCAGGGTCAATGGTCAGCGAACGATTTCTCTCAACGTGATCAAGCGATCAAACGCCAATGTGATAGATACTGTCGCAAGCACCAAGGTGATCGTAGAGAAGGTCAGATCGACACTGCCAGGCAAGGTTGATATTTTCTATACCCAGGACCAGGCACCTTTTGCCCAGCGTCAGGTGACTGAGCTCCAGGGTAATATCATGACGGCATTAGCCCTGGTGATGGTTCTTGTTGTCGCTGCCATGGGTTTTCGCTCAGGCATTATTGTCGGGCTGGGCATACCCGTTTCGTTTCTGTTCTCACTTATCATTCTCAATCAGATCGGCTTCACCTTTAACTTTATGGTGATGTTCGGCATGTTGTTGGCACTCGGCATGCTCATTGATGGCGCAATTGTGGTCACCGAATATGCAGACCGAAAAATGGTGGAGGGTCTGGCACGACAGGACGCATATGCCGCTGCGGGCAAACGCATGTTCTGGCCTGTAGTCGCATCGGTTGCGACGACTCTGGCGGCTTTTCTGCCATTAATGTTCTGGCCGGGTGTTGCGGGTAAATTCATGCGCTATCTGCCGGTAACTGTATTCACCGTGCTGATTGGCTCACTCTTATATGCGCTTATTTTCGGACCCGCTCTTGGTGCTGTATTCGGCAAAGCTGGTCAGCAGGACAAGCGCTCGGTCGACACACTGAAGCAACTCGAAGACGGTGACCCCACACTGTTACCGGGTGCAACGGGGTTGTATGCACGGTTGCTGCGCTTTACATGCAGACACGCGGGTATAACGCTGATTGTAACAGTTGGTGTTCTGATCGGGAGTTTCGTCGCCTATGGTGAGTACGGCCGGGGTGTCACGTTTTTCTCCGAGTCTGAGCCAAAGTATGCGCGTATGACCATCAAAGCAAGGGGGAATCTCTCCAGCTCCGAAATCAACCAGATTGTCGGAGAGGTAGAGGATGTAGTAATCAATATTGATGGTATTGACGCGATCAATACGTCGACTGTCATTCCGGGTGGTGCATCCAGATCAGGGCTGGATCAAATTGGCCAGATCTTTATCGAACTGCTTGAGGAAAATGAAAGAGAGGCATCAGGTACCGAGATTCTGGAGATTGTTCGTGAGAGAACATCTGGGTTTGCCGGTATCGCAATCGAGTTGCAGAAAATGGAACAGGGTCCACCTGTTGGTAAACCGCTGCAGATCCAGTTCTCATCCTATGAGAAATCTCTTATGGAGCCTGCCGTGGCCCGGGTCGCAGAGTATATGGCAACCGTTAATGGTATCCGTGATATTGACGACACACGTTCATTGCCGGGTATTGAATGGCAGATTAGCGTTGATCGTGCCCAGGCTGCACTTTTTGGTGCAGATGTCTCCCAGGTGGGCATCGCAGTCCAACTTATTACCAATGGCGTTAAAGTAGGTGAATACCGGCCGGACCGGGCGGATGACGCTGTGGATATTCGAGTCAGATATCCTGAGTCAGCTCGCGGCATCCAGGCGCTGGATCAGTTGAAAGTGATGACCAGAGAAGGCTCGATACCCATTTCGAACTTCGTAACCCGTGAAGCAGTACCCAACGTGGATACAATCCAGCGTATTGATGGTGTGCCGGTAGAGTTTATCCGTGCAGATGTCGTGCCCGGGGTGCTTGCTGACGATATGGTAAAGGTGGTAGAAGCCTGGCTTGCAACACAATCCTTTGACCCAAGGTTGAAGATTGATTTTCGTGGTGCAAACGAGGAGCAATCTGAATCAATCGCTTTTGTGAGTGTTGCATTCAGTTTATCGTTGCTGCTGATGTTCGTTCTGCTGGTGACGCAGTTTAACAGCCTGTACCAGGCATCACTGATCCTCTTTGCTGTCGTAATGTCTACAGCAGGGGTTCTGATCGGACTGATAATAACTGGTAAACCCTTCAGCGCGATCCTGACCGGAACCGGTGTGGTTGCGTTGGCAGGTATCGTGGTGAACAACAATATCGTTCTCATCGACACTTACAACCACATCAAGAGGGCGCATCCTGAACTGGATTATGTCGGGCTGATCGTCAGAACAGGTGCACAGCGACTGCGCCCCGTTGTCCTAACGACCGTTACAACTATCTGCGGGCTCCTGCCGCTGGCAATGAATCTTAGCGTGGATTTGATCAACAGAACTGTCTTCTACGGTAGCATGCTTTCCAACTTCTGGGTGCCGCTATCACAGTCTATCGTCTCAGGATTGGCGTTTTCTTCGCTGCTGACCCTCGTTGCCACACCGGCGCTGTTGGCTTTACCTCACAGGCTGAGAGAGATGCTGCAATTCACAACAAAACTTATTGGCTCGGGTCGGGTTAAAGCCGCGGCAAATGAACCTGTAACTACTTCCTGAACGAATTCACTGAATCGATCTATTCAGAATAAAGAAGAGCTTGTAAGCCTATCTCCACCACCTCAGCAGTTAAAATTCAAATAAGATAGACTTATCCCTAAAGCCCGGGTAAAAAATGGAGATCAAATGAAAGTAGGACTGGCCTTCGCAAGCAGTATTGGTTTTGATAGCGCATCAGCACTGGAAATTTGCCAACGCGCAGAATCTGTTGGATTTGAATCTGTTTGGGGTGGCGAACATGTCCTGATGCCGGATTCGATAGCTTCGAGTTATCCATATACGGCTGACGGCAAGATTCCCGCCGAACCTGAAACCCCAATTCCTGATCCCCTGATCTGGTTGGCCTATGTCGCTTCAATCGCGCCTACTTTGAGACTGGGTACCTGTATTCTGATCGTACCCCAGCGTAATCCCCTTGTGCTAGCCAAGGAACTTGCAACGCTCGACCATCTTAGTGGTGGTCGGGTTGAACTTGGACTTGGTGTGGGATGGATGAAGGAGGAATTCGAAGCGCTGGGTGTGCCATGGGAGCGACGTGGGGCGAGAAATGATGAATATATTGAAGCGATGCGCGCCTTGTGGTCAGGTCCTCACGCCGAGTTTCACGGGCAGTTTGTTGACTTCGAACCTGCCACCTGCAATCCCAGGCCAGTTAATGGTTCAATCCCCGTGCTCGTAGGTGGAGACTCAGAAGCAGCGATTAAAAGGGCGGTTCGCATCGCTGATGGATTTTTTCCTGGTGAGGGAGATATTGAGCGTCTCACTGAGTTGGTCGGACGTTTACGTAGCGCTGCAGACGAGGCTGATCGCGATCCGAAAAGCATTGAGATCAATGCGATGTTCGGTGTTCAAATGGCAGATCCGGTAGCTGGTGTCGAGCAGATGGCTGAACTTGGGGTGGGGCGAATCATGGTACCGGCTTTCTTTTTTGCCGGACCAGATGGCCTTGATCGTTTAGTTGAATTTGGCGAGCAGGTTATACCCCTGACACGGAAACTCTGATGTCTGGTAAAGAGCGCATAAGTTTCACGATTGATAATGCTTCTCGACCGGGAGAAAAAATTTCCATCGCGGGATTGGATTTCGGGGGTGCTGGCAAACCGATAGCACTGCTCCACCACGCGAATGGATTTTGCAGTGGCACCTGGCAACTGGTTGCAGACAGCTTGACTGATCATTACCACGTTGTCGCTATTGACGCGCGAGGCCACGGCGACTCCTATGCGGGTGTTGTGCCTATCGATTATGACTGGGACTATTTCGTTGCCGATCTGCTGGCGGTGGCAGACATACTGCTCGATAAGACTGGATTTGAGAAAATAGAATTTGGTATTGGCAGTTCGTTCGGTGGCATCATCACTGCGGCGGCAGAGGCTAAAAGACCGGGCATGTTCGAACGAATTGCACTTCTTGACCCGCCTATTCACCCCACGGTACCACTCGTTGAGCGTTTTAAGCTTAATATCGATCCCGTAAATCCCGTAAAGGGGCAACTTGTCCCTCAAACGCTGAAACGTCGCACCCACTGGCCTTCGTTAGATGAACCCCGTTCATCCTGGCGACACAAAGGTATGTTTGCGAACTGGTCCGATGAAGCGTTCGAAGTATATCTGGCTGAATGCCTGCAGGTGTCAGAAGATGGCAGCGTCGACCTAAAATGCAATCCGAAGGTTGAGGCGCATATTTTCGAATCGACAGGCAGTCTGGACGCTATGCAATACGCACCATTTGTTGAAGCACCGGTCCTCTATCTGCGCGCAGAAGATGGACATGTACCTGCAGAATTCTGCAGAGGGATCGCCGGTCTTTTCAAGTTCGGTCAGTTCGAGGAGATAGCTGGTGGTCACCTGTTACCGCTCGAGAAGCCAGAGCAGGTTGTTGAACGATTATTGTCATTTGCTCATCAGTAGATTGTTAGCCTAAATACCTTTCAATCATCTCCGTTTTGAAAACAGCGATGCACGCTTCATCTGCACCGATATCTATAAGCCGATTGAGCGTATTTCTAAGAACGCGCTCCAGAGCTTCATGAGCCCCATTGACGATCAGTTCCGGGTCCGTGGTATCAAAATAGACCACGTTGCCATCAGGATCCCTGGTGGTCCAATGAGCACCAGGTGGTGAATTGAATTCCTCACCGGAGTATCTCTCCGGTTCGCCTTCGAGCTTGAATCCTGATGTTTTCATCCTCTCGAATAGTTTAAATACGTCAGCGCCCCTGAAATTCAACCAGTTCTCACCAAGGAATGTCATGAGATCGAGATGACAGTCAGATGTGCCGATGGAAGCCCACGAATCATCATTGTTTCCGACTACAGGGAGGCCAAGTGCCTCATAAAATTCAACTGAAGCCTTGTTGTCGGTGGTTTTGAGACAATAGCCGAAGTGCCCGGCAAACATGCCTGATTCGGTCAGGGGTGAGGTGTCCAGGTTGAAGGTTGTTTTTGCACGACGTGTTGATGGCATGAAACGGTCAAGTACTTTACTTCGAAAGGACCGCTGACACGCCTCGGATGCACCCACATTGATGAGTTGCTTTGCTGTTGCATCGAGCACGCGCTGAAGTGCAAGAGCAGCACCCGTCTCGCCGATCTCACCCTCGTTCGTATCGAAGAAGATATTGTTGCCGTCTGGATCATGTAACATCCAGTTCTCGCCGTCGGCTTCGGCGTCATTCTTTTCTTTTTTATATGCCTCGGGTTCACTCTCAAATTCTAAACCTGTAGCAGTCGCGTTTTTATAAACCGTCGAGATATCCGCCCCCCTGAAATTCAGGCAGGTCTCATTTAGAAATGTCATCAGTGCAAGATCAATGTCACCGTTATTGAGCAGAACTGCATTCGGTTGTTCGAAATGCATCTTCATACCCAGTGCTTCATAAAACCGTCGCATACCGGCAAGGTCTTTCGTTTTCAGGCAGAGGGTGTATTGACCGGGAAACATATCAGGGCTTTCCATATTGAATGGAATCTAACTAGATGAGACATCATTGTAGTGGCAAAGTTCGCCGAATTTCAGACATTCAGTCTATCAGACCCGAAGCGTGTGATAACAACCATAATGCTGCCGATAACGTATTGAACTTGCCACCAATACCCAGAAATGAGAGGCTCCAAGTCGATTCAGTCAGGCTGCCGGGGAACAAGGCCGTTATATTGACTTAGTTAGACAATCAAATCTGCAAATAGAAAGGAACCAAGAACGAATGCTCCATAACCTGCTTATCGCCAATCGAAGTGAAATCGCCATTCGCATAGCTCGTACCGCATCAGATATGGGTATATCGACGGTGGCCGTATATTCAGAGGACGACAGTCAGTCGCTGCATACACGTCATGCCGATCAGGCGTTGAGCCTAGGTGCCACAGGCGTTGCTGCCTATCTTGATGCCACGCGAATTATCAACATCGCTGAAGAAGCGGGTTGCGATAGCATCCATCCGGGCTACGGATTTCTGAGTGAAATCGCCGCTTTTGCAGAAGCATGTGAGAGTGCCAATTTGACGTATATAGGACCTGGCGTTGAGACACTGCAGCAGTTTGGCGACAAGGCAAAAGCAAGAGCTCTGGCAACTTCCTGTGAAGTACCTGTGTTGCCGGGTATAAGCCATGCGGTGACACTTGATGAGGCAACGAGCTTCTTCGAAGACCTGGGTCCTGATGGTGCCGTCATGTTGAAGGCTGTAGCCGGAGGTGGTGGCAGGGGTATGAGACCGGTTGAGCAGATCAAGGATCTGGCCGAAGCGTTCAAGCGGGCGACTTCAGAGGCAAAACAGTCATTTGGATCCGGTGATCTTTATATTGAAGAATTGATGCCCTGTGCACGCCATATCGAGGTCCAGATCGTTGGTGATGGCACTGGTGAGGTCTCCCATCTCTGGGATCGCGAGTGCAGTCTTCAGAGGCAACGACAGAAGCTGGTCGAAATTGCCCCGGCGTTCGGTACATCTGATGGACTCAGAACAGCTATGTTGGAATCGGCCAGGAAAATAGCGGCTGCGAGCAAATATCGCGGGGTCGGTACCATCGAGTTTTTAATCGATGCTCGTCCCGGGTATGAGGGACGATTCGTATTTATGGAAGCGAATGCTCGCCTGCAGGTGGAGCATACGGTTACCGAAGTGGTGACAGGCCTGGATCTTGTGGCAATTCAATTGGAGATTGCAGGTGGCGCAACACTTGATGATCTTGATCTGCTGCAGGTAGACGTGCCTGCAACGACGGGCGTGGCGCTGCAGGCTCGGGTAAATCTTGAGACCATGACGGAGGATGGCAAATCACTACCGGGTGGTGGTGTTCTGACTTCCTATGAACCACCCACAGGACCCGGTATAAGAGTGGATGGCTTCGGCTACACAGGGTATGCAACGAGCCCACATTACGACTCTCTGTTGGCCAAGGTTATCAGCCACGCAGACAACCTGGATGCAGTAGCTCGAAAATCCAGGCGAGCGCTTGCAGAATTCAAGATTGAGGGAGCACGTAGCAATCTGGGTTTTCTTCAGGCAATCCTGACCGAGGCTCCATTGTCGACGGGCACGGTCTCGACAAGCTATGTTGAAGATCATGCGGGTGAATTGCTTGCTGTTGAAAGCGGTCGTCCTCGTTACTTCAAGCCACCGGAGCGTGATGTACGTAAGGCAGGTACTCGGGTAGACCCAGATGATCCGCTTGCAGTCTTGTCACTCAAAGGTTCTGAAAATTCAGTACCTGCTGCCGTCGAGGCACCACAGGTTCATATCGAGGCACCAGCCGGTACGGTAGCCGTTTTAGCGCCAATCCAGGGAATGCTGGTTGAAATGACAGTCTCACCGGGAGATACGGTTCGTGTGAAACAACCTGTGGCTGTTATGGAAGCGTTAAAGATGGAACACGTCATTGTTTCTGAGGTGTCAGGTGTGGTGCGGGAGTTTGCTCTTGAAATTGGGGATACGATATTTGAAGAAACACCAATCCTGTTCGTCGAGCCTCAGGATATTGAAGGTGTTTATGATTCGGGTGAGACCATCGATCTTGACAGCATTCGCCCGGATGTTGCCGAGGTTCAGCATTTCCACAAGTTAACCACAGATGAGGCGCGCGTTGAGGCGACAGCGAAACGTCATAATGCAGGTAAACGGACTGCTCGTGAGAATATTAAGGACCTTTGCGACCCGGGTTCATTCTTCGAATACAGTCCAATTGTAACCGCGACGAGATATCGGACTGATACACACGAACAACTGGAAGAACGTGTCATCAAGACAGCAGCGGATGCAATGGTGATGGGGGTAGGTCGGGTAAATGGTGATCTGGTTGGTCGCGAAAACGCACGTTGTGTGGCCATGTCATACGATTACACCGTTCTGGCGGGAACCCAGGGTGGAAAGAACCACCAGAAGCAGGATCGCATGTTTGGCGTTGCACATAAGTATCAGTTACCTGTGGTTCTGTATACAGAGGGTGGGGGTGGGCGAACCCACGGCGGTCCTCGTAGTAGAGGCGGTCCACAAGCCGGTTCAGTTGGCGGCTTGAACGTCAGGACATGGCGCGAACTTGGTAAGTTGTCAGGGCTGGTTCCCCTGGTGGGAGTCAACTCAGGATATTGTTTTGCGGGTAATGTTGTCCTTCTTGGTGCCTGCGACGTCATTATTGCCACCAAAGACTCCAGTATGGGGATTGGTGGTCCGGCTGTTATTGAAGGTGGGGGTCTTGGCGCTTATGCACCAGGAGAGGTGGGGCCCATCAGCATTCAACAACCGAATGGTGTTATTGATATCCTGGTGGAAGATGAATTTGAGGCAACGGTTGCAGCCAAACACTATCTGTCTTTTTTTCAGGGTCCGGTAGCTGACTGGGCTGCTAACGATCAACGTATACTGCGGCATATTGTCCCCGAAAACCGCCGGGCTGTTTATAATGTCCGCAAGGTCATCGAGACATTAGGTGATGTTGATTCGATGCTTGAACTCAGGCCAAAGTTCGGGGTCTCGATGGTGACAGCCTTTATCCGCATCGAAGGTAAGCCACTTGGGGTTATTGCTAACAATTCAAACTCTCCGACAGGTGGCGCCATAGACTCTGATGGCGCTGATAAAGCCTCGCGGTTTATGCAGCTATGTGATGCATTTGATATCCCGATTCTGTCGCTCGTTGACACACCGGGAAATATGGTCGGCCCCGAAGCAGAGACGACGGCACTGATCCGCCATTGTGGGCGCATGTACGTGGCTGGTGCCAACCTTACGGTGCCGTTTTTTGTTGTGGTGCTGCGTAAGTCATACGGCCTTGGGGCACTCGCCATGTCAACCGGAAGTTTCGATGAGACCTTTTTCTCAATTTCCTGGCCGACCGGTGAGTTTGCTGGTATGGGGCTTGAAGGTGCGATTAAACTCGGTCGTCGGGCTGAACTCGAGGCTATTACTGATCTTGCCGAACGAAAGGCCACTTATGACCAAATGGTGGATGACGCCTATGCCTGGTCAAAGGCACTCAATGCTGCCACTGTTTCTGAAGTCGATGATGTGATCGACCCGGCAGATACACGCAAGTGGCTTGTAATGGGGCTCGACTCTGTTCCACCCACTCCTCCCCGAACCGGGAAGAAGAGGGGATGGGTTGATACCTGGTAAAACAGATTATCCTCCAGACAATGCCTGAACGATTACGACTTCTTCTGCACCATCAAGTTTGCGTTGCAGATCAAACTCCTGGTCACCATCTATAAAAATTCGGATATGTGGACGAATCTGATCCTGTTCATCCACGATGCGAAAACGAATGCCAGTGTACTGTCGGTCAAGATCACATAGTACGTTGTCGACATTCGTCCCCGAGGCCGTGACACATCGCTCGCCTGTATAGGATATCAGCGGTTGCGGAATGAAGACGTTCATCTGACCATAGCCGCTTCTACCGAATATATTTCAGGCAGATGAGCTGCGATATTGGACCAGTTCTCTCCCTCGTCGGTACTGGCCCACACTTCACCACTTGTGGTGCCGAAATATATCCCCGCAGGTTGTGAATCGTCTACAGCCAGAGCCTGACGCTTGACGGTGAACCAGCCGCGATCGGGTAATCCACTGTTGCGTTTTATCCAGCTTTGGCCAGCATCTTGAGTCTCGTAGACCGCTGGCTGACCGTTCGGACTGGTTCTTGCCCAGACGTCGGTGCCGTCCATGGGAAACACCCAGGCCCGACTCGTATCTTTCGGATGCACGCCTATGACGAAACCGATATCACCGACCTCTTTTGGCATATTTGCACCAATTCGAGTCCAGGTTGATTCAGGTCTCTCTAATCGATAGATGCCACAGTGGTTTTGCTGGTATAGCAGGTCCGGATTGTCCGGGTGCATTACCATTGAATGCGGATCATGATCGGTGCCAACCTCGTTCCAGTGCATGCTCTCAGGTTGTCGTTCCATTCCTTCTTCACCTGGTTCAGGGGAGGACAGTGCCGTAGCCATACCCCGATTCAGGGGAGTCCAGGATTCACCGTGATCAGATGTTTCCCAGATGCCTCCACCGGACAAGCCGAAATACATGTGATATGAGTCTCGTGGATCGACGATGATGGAGTGTAGTACCGGGCCATCTGGTGTACCTGCCTGCGGATCTTCCGTTCTTTCTGCGTAGTCCGGATGATCATTGAAGCCGCGTACGCCTTGCCAACTCATACCAGCGTCATTGCTGGTCCACAATGCCTGGGGGGAGGTGCCTGCAAACCAGACATGCTGTTCATCAGCATGGCCCGGACTGAGAAAGAAGGTATGGCTAACCACCTGGCCTTTTTCTCCTGGGGGTGCT
>CAZJRI010000012.1:40512-61699 GCA_964548025.1 uncultured Pseudomonadales bacterium | reverse complement strand
CAGATGCCTAAGGAAACCCTGGTGAAGGACATTATCGACGCCCTCGCCCTGGCAAAAAGTGATGAAAGGATTGGCCTGGTTGTTGTGGATCTGAATAATATTCAGGGTGGATTAATGCCAAAACTCGAACGTATTGCCAGAGCGATCAATGACTTTAAGGAAAGTGGCAAGAAAGTCATCGCCATCTCAGACAATTACAATCAGTCTGCCATCTTTCTGGCTGTTCAGGCGGATGAAGTTTTAATGAATCCGGAAGGTTCGGCATTTGCAGAGGGTTTCGGTATGTATCGTACCTACTATAAGACCCTGCTCGACAACTTCGACGTATCTATCAATCTTTTTAAGGTCGGCAAGTATAAGTCTGCTGTCGAGCCGTATTTTCGCGACAACATGTCCAACGAGGATAAAGAGGCGAGATTGGAGATACTGAACAACTGGTGGAACGCTTATACCAGGGAGGTTGAATCTTCCAGAAATCTGCCGGAAGGCAGCATAGACGTACAACTGAATGACGCGTCAAATAAGGTTCGCGAGGTTAACGGGAGTCTCAGCAGGCTTGCACTGGAGTCCGGAATGGTAGACCGTCTGTTAACTGCAGATGAGCTGCGCACCTATCTGATTGAAGCGGCAGGTGAAGATGAAGAATCCGGACAATACCAGCGTATATCCTTTGGAAAATATCTCTCTGTTGCGAGAAAGTCAGCACCGGAAAAACCCGAAAAAATAGCGGTTATAACCGCAGTAGGAAACATCGTCGACGGATCAGCCAAACCCGGGGCAATTGGCAGTCATTCACTGACAAAACTCATTCGACAGGCGCGGAAAGACAAGAAGGTCAAGGCAATTGTGCTGCGGGTTGACTCAGGTGGCGGCAGCAAGACAGCTTCTGAAATCATCCGGCAGGAACTGGCAAGTGCACAGCAGGCTGGCATACCGGTTATTGCCTCAATGGGATCAGTTGCAGCCTCCGGTGGCTACTGGATCTCCGCCACTGCTGATGAAATCTGGGCAACACCGACTACACTGACAGGCTCGATCGGTATTTTTGGGTTGATCCCAACCTTCGAGAAGACACTGGCACGCTACGGCATAAATGCGGACGGTGTTGGTACGACTCCGGTAGTTGGAGGGATAAGCCTCGACCGGGGTGTCACCCCGGTCTACGCGGATATTATGCAACAGGTCATCAGTGCAGGTTATCAGCAATTTCTTCAAACTGTCGCTGACGGGCGAGATATGAGCACCGAGGCCGTCCATGAAATCGCCCAGGGTCGAGTCTGGTCCGGTGAGAAAGCGCTGCAACTGGGACTCGTTGACAAACTGGGGGACCTTGAAGAAGCCATTGAATCAGCAGCCAGTCTGGCGGAGATTGAAGATTATTCAACATGGTATGTTGAACCCGAAAAATCAACGAGGGAGATAATCCTTGATCAATTGTTGACTGAATCAGTGCTGAACAGATATGCGGGTGCGACAAATCCAGTATCAACACTTTTGCAACGGTTCCAGGGCGAGCTGAACTTTCTTCATCAATTGAACGATCCGGCAGGCGCCTATGTGCTTTGTGGAAATTGTCCTTTGAGTTCTTTTTAACGAAACCAATCCGGGATCGTCTCGAACCTGATTCTGAACCGTATCGCATGCCATACAGCGTTCGGGCTGTGAGGGCACAGTCCAGTAGCCCTCAAACCCGACTGAAGTCCAGCAATTATCTAAATTCAGAGGGCTGACATCAATTTAAGACCGCTGAACTGAACTATCCCAATCTGAACTATCCCGATCAGGGAAAATCAAATTATCCAACAATCCTGTACAATGTGGGCTGGCCCAGTTTCAGGCATTTGGGTAAAATCTGAACCAGCCGCAACAATGAACATCACTGATGTACGATTACTCGCAGACAACCCCATTGCTCCACTTTCATCTGAAATGATATTCAGGAAGTAAATTTGTTGAAATATACTTTCAAGGGTGCCCTATCGGCATTGGCTCTGACGTGTCTATGCACGTTCGCACCTGTACCATTAACTGCTGCTCCGATGGAGGAGATAAGAGTCATCTCAAGCCGTGATCATCGCGGTGTCGTGCACTCTGTTACAGCAGATGACAGAGTCGTCGTTGACGAAATCACGCCCCATGCAAGAACAGTTGCCGAGTTAATTTCCGGTATCAGCGGCGTCGATTTAAATGGCCAGGGTGGAGCGCTCCAGACATATTCCGTAAGGGGCACCTCACGCTGGCGAGTGCAAACCCGTCTTGGCCCGGCTCTTATAACTACAGACCGTCGCGCCGGTAATTCCGCCAGTTTCCTTGATCCCTGGTTGATGAATAATGTCACTATTGTGAAGGGCCCGCTTTCGACCCTCTACGGCAGCGGTTCAATCGGTGGTCTGGTCTCAATTAGGCCAAAAGAATTTTCTGAGCCAGTTTTGCATAGCAGCCTTTATTCAAACGGCACTGATCGGAAAATTGGGATCGGCTTTGGTGATGATTTCATCTCCCTGGGTGCTGTCTCGCAGGCGAATCAACGTAGCAGGGACCCGCACGGAGACGAACTTAATGACAAGAGACGGCAAGCTGGATTGAGTATCGGGCTGAGGAACGCTGAACGGAATTCAAACCTGCAATTGATTCTCACATCTGGTTCTGATCTCGGCAAGTCCAACCTGGATTTTCCTGACAAGAGGATTACTGAATACCCGGATGAACACCATGCACTGTTAACATGGGAGAAGGCCTGGAACAATTCTGACCTTTCACTCTATCTACATGATCAGTCACTGGAAACTGAGATTCAGGAGCCAGGGCAATTAATTTCTGCAATGGCTGAATCAACCGAATTCGGCGGTCTCTTTCAGCACTTCTGGCAATTCAACGCATTCGATCTTAGAGCAGGCTTCGATCTGAACGGCCGTGCAGATGTCAAAGCCGATGAATCACGAATCAACCTGGACACTGGGCAAACTGCATACCAGGATTCCCTTGACGGCAGACAACTGGTTTCAGCATTACTAACCGATCTGCAGTGGCAGAAAGAGTACGTTATTTTGCGGGGCGGACTGCGTTGGTCCGATATCAATCAGAAAAACCAGGGGAGTACTGAAAGTGATAGCAACGTCGTCGCTTTTGTTGGCGGGAGCCTGCAGTTCCACCGATGGGAATTCTATACCCAGGCAGGGAATGGCTTCAGATTCCCGGAATTGACAGAAAAGTTTTTCCTCGGCACCACCAGTCGCGGGACCGTGGTCGGCAACACGGCACTTGATCCGGAAAAATCAAATAGTATCGAATTTGGATTTGAATTCGACGACGAAATTACCAGCTTCAGGTTCGCCGCCTATTCCACCCGACTCAGGGATTATATTGAACGTATCCGAATCGATGAGCAGCGACTCACATTTAATAACAACTCAAGCGTGAAAATCCGGGGTTTCGAGATGCAGTTTAAGCGACGCTTTCAGAATTGGCACTGGGATCTGAATGCGCATTATATCGAAGGCAAAAACTCCCGTGAGTATATAGCCGATATACCTGCCCCTGCGATCACAATAGCGATGCGTTACAAACTGGCGGAAGGTTCCCTTTCCTCCCGATACCGGTACAGATTTAGTTGGGACAACGTCAGCCCCAATGAGACTCCGGTAAAACAATCACATCTTCTTTCGGTCAGATATGACCGTTCGCTCTCTTCTCAAACAGACATCTCATTCTGGATAGATAATGCCCTTGATGAATCCTACCGTTTAACCACGGATGACCAAAGCGCCTTAGCACCTGGTATCGGTATCGGCATCTCCCTGTTGGCAGTGCTCAGATAATTCCACCGCGAAATGTGTGGCAGTTGACTGAGTTAATGAGCCCAATATTGGTATCTCATAGTTAAACCACGCCATTCAATATGCCTGAGCGGGCAACCAGGTGACGATATCCTGCCAGATGAAGATCATGACAAGTCCAATCAACTGCAGGACAATAAACGGTATAACGCCCCGATAGATTGTTGATACCGGCATCTCGGGCGGGGCAATTCCTTTTAGATAAAAAATCGCAAATCCAACTGGTGGTGTCAGAAACGAGGTTTGCAGACAAACCGCAAAGAGAACAGTAAACCAGACAAGATCGAATCCAAGATCCAGCACCACGGGACTCACCAACGGTAAAATGATCAGTGTGATTTCAATCCAATCCAGAAAGAATCCCAGCAAGAAAGTAAATACAAGAATCGAGATAACTATGCCTGTTGGTCCAAAGGGCATCCCTTTTAACAATCCTTCGATCAGTTCATCACCCCCAAGCCCCCTTAGCACCAGCGAATAAGCAGTTGCTCCCAGGAATATGGCAAATATATAAGCTGTTGTTCGAGTGGTTTCACGCAGGACATCTCTGAATACATCAACGCCAAGCTGGCGATTGAACCATGCAAGCAGGGTTGCACCAAAAGCACCCACACCAGCAGCTTCAGTCGGAGTCGCCAGGCCAAAGAAAATCGAGCCAAGCACCGCAACAATCAAGCCTGCGGGTGCAAGTATCGCGAGTAATACATCGACTACAAGTCCGAGAGTCACTGATTCTCTATGTTCAGGGACAGGCGCTGCTTCAGGGTTGAGATAGGCAAAACCCAGAATATAAAGAACGAACATGCCACCTAAGATCAACCCGGGGAAAAGCGCACCGAGAAACAGATCACCCACAGGCATGGCCAGTCTGTCCGCCATCAGCACCAGCATTATGCTGGGAGGAATCAATATGCCAAGCGTTCCCACAGCACAGACTGTTCCCGCCGCCAGTTCCGGTTTATAACCCTTCTCAAGCATCTGAGGCAACCCCAGGAGAGCTAACAGCACAACAGAGGCGCCAATTATGCCGGTTGTCGCAGCCAGTAGTATACCTATCACTGCAACGGTAACCGCCATGCCGCCACGTACACCACCAAACAGCCTAACGAAGTTATCCATAAGTCGCTGGGCGACACCTGACCTGTCCAGCATCAACCCCATAAAAATGAACATCGGCAGTGCAACGAGTACCCAGTTGTTCATGACGTTCCAGATGCGATCGACAACCAGCAGACTATAGTCCCAGTCCATTGCGATCGGCAGATGAAAATCCACTTTCAGAACAATTCCGATTGCTGTAAATAGTACTGCAAGACCACCCAGTACCCAGGCCACCGGGAAGCCGGAGAATATAAGAAGAATAAAGGATGCAAACATCAGTAGCGATAATATATCTCCTGTCGACATTATCCGTCCTTAGCTTCGGCAGATTCATCACAGGAATCGGGCCATCCAAACAGGAAGCACCACAGTCGAGACAATCTGCTTAGCGTTACCGTTAGCAACAGGATAAAACCCAGAGCTAGAAAACTTTTAATCAGCCAGCGATATGGTAAACCGCCTGGGGCTTCAGATATTTCGCTGGTTGAAAACGAATAGGAGATGAAGGGAACAGAGCCATAGAGAACCAGCACAACAAACGGTAGCAGCAAAAGGAGAATGCCATATAGTTCGACCCAGGCCTGCACCTGGGCCGGTAGTCGTTCACGTAATACATCCACCCGGATGTGAGAGTCAGAAACGAAGGCGTAGGATAGCCCCAGAAGGAAACCAATGGCATATAGGTGCCATTGAATTTCTTCAAATTCGATACGACCCAATCCAAACAGGTAACGCATAACAACATTCAGAACGATAATGGCAAGCAGTAAGAGCCATATCCACGACATGGCATCACCCAACCGGACGATTTGTTTTTCTATCCAGCGTGATATGACAGTATGCGGTAATTCCAACATCTATTATTCTCGGCCCCGTTTTTAACGCTGGAAATCTCTGGGTAAATAGGCGTGACTCTTCCAGTTTTGATAGGTCTCAAGGAATTCCTTCTGGGACTGCCATATTCGGGCGAAGTCCTGATCTTTGTCCGCTTCTTCCTCTAACACCTCACGCGTAACCTTCTCCAATTGCTTCAGTATTTCGGTTGAGAATATAACCGGAGTGACACCTTTTTTTGGAAATCCCTGCATGACCGCGCCCTGAATACCCTCACCCCGGGAGAGGTTACGAATGACACCCGCCGTGCAGGCCATTTCAATAAGCCCCTGGTCCGCATCACCCAGTGAACGCCAGGTATCGAGATTTACAACCAGATGAGCAGCCGTAAAAGTCTGGTGCCAGCCCGGGAAGTAGTTATATTTCGCCACCCTGTCAAAGCCAAGCATTTCATCAACTACCGGCAGAGAAAATTCGGTGGCATCAATTGCCCCCTTTTCAAGCGCCTGAAAAATCTCACCACCGGGGATAAGTGTCACTGAAGCCCCCAACTTCTGTACAACCTTGCCACCAAGTCCGGCGAACCGTATTTTCAGCCCTTCGAAATCATCCAGAGATTCGATTCGATGTCTGAACCATCCTGCTGTCTCCGGGCCTATAACACCACACAGGACAGGATGAACATTATGGGGATGATATAAAGCTTCAGTCAGTGAGCGCCCCTCATCTTCATAATACCAGGCTGTGAATTCCCAGGGTTCCATGCCGAATGGCACGGCCGATATCAAAGGGGTGGCGGCGATTCTACCCTGATCGTATCCAAGCCAGGTATAACCGGCTTCAATTTTTTTATCTCTCACGCCTTCGGTGATGCTGAATGCCGGTATCAACATGCCAGGTTCAAAAATTTCAAGCAGAACCCGCCCGTTTGATGCCGTCTTCAAGGCATCGGCAACATAGAGGATATTGTCTCCCAGCGCTGGCAGGTTAGTGCTGAATGCAACAGGCACACGCCATTGTATCTGCTTCTGACCAGCGATCGATTCTGAACTGATCTGTTGTTGAGGATCGCCTGACCTGAGTGCGAGTGCACCGACCAGCCCAACCAGGAAAGAAACCACCACGGCAAATGCGGCATTTCGATTATTCCACGGATTCTTGGATGACATGTAATCTCTGCGCAACCCTCTTGTTTCAACTAATCTACATCAAATGCCCGCATCATTTCCAGGTGGACATTTGGGCTATGATACTATGCGTTTTTTTCCGATGGTGAGTTCATTGCAAATTCCTGATTGGTTCGGGCGTTTTACCTCTCAACCGTTGTTCGATCACGTGACCAATATCAAGGGCACCGAAATTCACTACCAGACCTGGAATGATCATGACAAACCGGGTTTGTTATTTATCCATGGATACGCAGCCCACAGCCACTGGTGGGATTTCATCGCACCTGCGTTCACGTCAGACTATCGAGTTGGCGCGATAGATTTAAGTGGTAGTGGTGACAGCGGACACCGACAACGCTATTCAGCCGCAGTTTTTGCTGAAGAAATACTGACCGTTGCAGATCAGCTTGGCAACAACACTACCCTGATAGGTCACAGCTTTGGTGGATCCATGGCAAGGGTCGCCGCTTATTTGCATCCGGGTTGTTTTTCCGGGTTGGTTCTTGTGGATTCCGTCATTCCTCAATCCAGGGGCTCAAGAAAGCCCCCGCCGATGCCTCGATTGAAAGATCATTTCTACCCCACTATTGAAACAGGCATGAAACGATTTCGACTTCGCCCTCCCCAACCTTGTGCGAACCAGTTTCTGGTGGACTATATTGCCGCTAAATCTCTCAAGAAAACTAATCGGGGATATGTATTCAAACTGGATCAGGCGCTTTTTTCAAAAATGAAAGAGAACCCGGCTACAGATCTTCCTGACGCTGCAACCATGATCGGCAATATCGACTGCCCTACCGCCTTCATCTATGGAGAAAACAGTCGTTTTTTTCCCCCTGAAAACATCCCGCAACTAACTGATTTATTCCCGCAGGCTAATCTAAAAAACATACCTGATGCCGGTCACCACGTATTCCTGGATCAACCGCTTGATTTCATTCGCACCCTTGAAGAACTGCTGGCGAATTTTCAGAGAACATAGCCAATTTAGATCGGCTTATCTCCATCGATTGTAATTCTTTCCATTCGCCTGTGCTGTGGCCAATAATCATTTACCGGCTTGTGCTGAGTAATACGGTTGTCCCACATCGCGATCGAATTTGGTTCCCACTTAAACCGACAGGAGAACTCAGGTTCGGTAATGTGATCGAACAGAAAACGTAGCAGATTGTCGCTTTCTTTCTTCTTCATGTTGTTAATACTGGCGGTAAACAGAGAATTAACAAACAATCCCTTTTTGCCCGAAAGTGGATGAGTTCTTACCACCGGATGTTCAACCGGTGGGTTATCAATAACCATCTGCGCCAGTCTCTCCCTACCCCCCGGCTCTTCAAGACTCTCTTTGAATCCAAAGCTGAAATCATGAGTCGCTGTCAACCCGCATAGGAAATTCTGCATTGGCTCCGAGAGCCCTTCATAGGCGGCAGACATACTAGAGAAGAGGGTATCGCCACCCTTTTCCGGGATAATGACTCCATGCAGGATTGCACCCAGGGGCGGGCACTCACGAAAGGTCATATCCGTATGCCATTTCTCAATTTTTGACGGATTTGCCTCATCATTCTCAAGAATGGTTATCTGCGGAAAGCCTTCAACATGAGGGTAAGCCTCGTGGTATTGCGGCGGACCAAATAAACCGGCGAGATTAGCATGATCTTCTGCCCTGATTTTCTGATCTCGAAAAAACAATACCTCATACTGCAGCAGGGCTTCATTGAGCTCTCTGAACAGTACATCATCGACTGGCTGTCCGAGATCGATGCCCGAGACGATGGCGCCGATAGCCCCGGAATAAGGTTCAAGTTGTATCATATAAATCCAGCATGCGAGAATTCAGTTCCCGGTCAATTTACCTGTAATCAATCGAGATGGTCAATCTACAAGCAGTGGTAGGTGATATCACTGAACTGAAAGTCGATGCAATCGTCAACGCTGCCAACTCCAGCCTTCTGGGTGGCGGGGGAGTGGACGGCGCTATTCATAGAGCTGCCGGTCCAAAACTTCTGGCAGAGTGTCGATCCCTCAATGGCTGCGACACCGGGCAGGCGAAAGTCACTGCTGCCTACAATTTGCCTTCTCGATATGTCATTCACACCGTCGGACCCATTTGGCAAGGCGGGAAACATGGCGAGGAAGATCTGCTCGCAGGCTGTTATACGAGTTGCCTATCAGAAGCCAGTCGACTCAACCTTGCAACCATCGCATTTCCGGCCATCAGTACGGGCGTCTATGGCTATCCACTTAAAGCGGCAACCGATATTGCAGTGTCGACGGTCTATGAAGATATATCAGATTCCGGTTTGGCTGTTATCTTCGTCTGTTTTGATGAAGATACCTACAGGATCTATCAGGAAGTGATAGCAAGGTGGCACTGATGCTAATGTTTTCAACAAGAGGATGGTATGGAATCACTGAGAACGACCAATTGATTACTTGTGCCCAGGAGAATGGCCCTTGCTTCTGACTTTTCGTACACTTAGCCGCACTGGGAAGATAGGTATTTGTTTTCTGAGCACACCCGTGGTCGCAATGGCGACTCCCTTCGCTTACTCAGGAGCCTGTAGTCTCCTTCGGCGCGCTCAGCACGGGCTCCACGCTCTGAAAACAAATACCTATCTTCCCAATGCTAACAATGTGCTTACCCCAAGCAATTACTATTCGGCACCAAGGAAAGAAAATGAGCTATGAACTAAAAACCAATTATGGCGGGGCAAACCTGGAATTGAGCTTCGGACCAACAGCCAGCGCCACGTTACGCATCAATGGCGTTGAGCGCGATTCAGCCACTCGCGAACCGAACGGTCCTAACAGCCAGAAAGTTACCCTGATGTTAAGCTCGAGTGTCCAGACCGACTACGAATGGCATGAATTCGTCGAGGCCATCGTTCGTTATGATACGAGTACAATAGAAGCTTCATTGCTTGCCAACAAGCAGGAACTGGTGTCAAGATCAATTTCAAGGGAAGAACTATGAATCTCGCCAAACCATGCATTGATATCGGTATTCATACCAATAAGCGGGAAGAACAACTGGACTTCTGGCAAAAAGAGGTCGGCCTGCCATTTGAAGAACTCCTGAAGGTCGGTGGTGGCAGTCATCAACTTCGCCACAGTCTCAATGGCTCCATATTTAAACTGAATCACAGTCGTGCTGAACTGCCAGAAATCGCTCCGAGCGGCTATTCAGAGTTGTTAATTGCACGAGAAGATATCAACGAGCCAACATCGATGGTGGACCCGGATGGTAATAAAGTCACACTGGTCCCCGAGGGATACAAAGGCATAAGCCATATTGGCATCCGCATGACTGTTTCAAATCTCGCAAAGTTCCAGGACTTCTACAAGAACATCCTGCAAATTGAGCAGATTGATGACACCACTTTTCGCTGGGCAACAACTGTGTTCCTGTTAGTTGAGGATACTCAACATGAGCCAACAACTGAAATGAGAGGCCCCGGGTATCGATATATTACCGTCCAGGTCTGGAAAGTCGATGAGGAACATGCAAACTTTGTCAGCCGCGGTGGTAAGGAAGGTTCGCCACCAAGAACCCTGGGAGAAACCGCAAGAATCTCGTTTATCAGAGACCCGGATGGCAACTTTATTGAAATCTCGCAGCGTGCCTCATTGACAGGCGACCTCTCATCCTCATGAACAATCCAGGAACCAACGCTACCGAAGAGGATAATCAAAGCCAATACTCCCAGAGACCAATGAATGAGCAACCATTTAATGTCTTCCGGAGTCAGGGTCCTGATTGGCGCACCTGGCTGGGTATTGTGGTAACCGGCGTCTGGATTTTGTTGCTCGCCATCTACCTGTCCGGTGCTGTTGGCTGGGCTAATATCTCTGATGTACCCATAGACATACTTGGCAGTTTTCTCGAGGGTTCATTTGCGCCGCTCGCATTCCTGTGGTTCATTCTCGCCTACTATTCACAACAAAAAGAACTCTCCCAGAATACTGATGCGATCAAGATGCAGTATATTGAAATTCAGAAGTCCGCTGAACAAGCCGCGATTCAGGCAGAGGCGACAAAAGCGTCCGAAGTTCATGCGAGAAGAGAATCATTCCTGCGTATCGCCGATGCGGTTAAGGATCAACTTGGGGCCACGATGGGGTTCTTATTCATATCAAGTCAGGGTATGACAGGTACAGGTGTCGTACCACCTGAAAAACTGTCATCCATGTGGCATGCACTGGGGCAAAGTGACTCCGAAATCTTTTCAAGGCAGCTTCTTGAATTTTCATTCATGCACGGTGAGAGATATGCTTATAAAATGATGTGGGGCACACCCATAAGAACCATGCATAGCGAGAACTTCATTTTCACATTTGAACGCCTGCTTCAGGCAGCAGAAGAATGTGATGAAAACGGCATGATACGTGACGCGATCAGAGGCAGTGGTCATGGTCAGGCCTATCAACGGTTAATCCTGTTCCGGGACAACCCTCCGGATGGAATGACATATGGCACTTACGACTTTGATCCTGATACGATCGAGGACTAGCAGCAAATATCAATCCTGACCAATTTGAAAACCAATGGAGAAGTGGCACATGAAAAAAACGATAATAGCAGTGATACTTTTACTAACAGGTCTGAACTGTCTCGCTGAGGACAGGTTTGCAAATGTTAAAATTGTCACCCAGCAACTCACAGACAATGTATACATGCTCATAGGTGCGGGCGGAAATATCGGCGTCTCATATGGTAGCGATGGCCTTTTGATGATTGATGATCAGTTCGGCCCACTAGCCCCCAAGATAAGAAGTGCACTAAAGGCGATAGGGAATGATACGCCAACCTATCTCCTGAATACTCACTATCACGGTGATCATACGGGTAGCAATGCAGATTTTGGCAAGGCCAGCATGATCATGGCGCATGAAAATGTGAGGGTAAGACTCGTTGCCGGTGATGCACCTGAAGTCGCACTGCCAGTGCTAACCTACCAGCAGCAGGCGCATCTGTATTTCAATGGAGAGCAAATTCAAATAATCCACTTGCCGTCAGGCCATACCGACGGCGACAGTATCGCCTACTTTACCAAATCCGATGTTGTTCACATGGGAGATGATTTTTTCAAGGATCGATTTCCCTATGTTGACCTGGATGCCGGTGGATCTGTGGCCGGTATGATAAGAAACGTCGAAGCTGCTTTGAATATTATCGGTAATGACACCCAGGTAATACCTGGGCATGGTGCACTGGCGAATAAGTCCGATGTTTCCCGTTACCTCGATATGCTCAAAACGACCAACGCGACAGTCAAACAGGCAATCACCATGGGTAAATCCAGCGATGCCATTTTAGCGAAGGGCCTTCCCGACAAGTGGGATGAATGGGGTACAGGTTTCATTAATGAAGAACGCTGGATCCAGACTCTCATCAGAGAAAACTCATAGGTGGTCAACAAAACTACCCAGAGAAAACTACCCAGAGCAGGCTCCAATGGATCCAATTGAATCGATAAAACAAGATCGTGTCGAAGCCCAGAAAAGCGGAGACCCTAACGCGGGCATCTGCTTCCTGGCGCTTGCCAGCAAGGAAGGAAATGCCTCGGTTCGAACATTGGTGCTGAGAGAGATCTCAGGAAATCGTTTCTCGTTGTTTATGAACCAGACCAGCCCCAAATGGCAGCAGCTCGTTGACAATGCTGACTATGAAGTACTGCTCTGGTATCCCACCCGTCAGAAACAATACCGCATCAGAGGAAGCTGTGAGATCCTTGAAAAAGAAGTCGTCAAAACCAATTGGTTCAGACGTCCTTCCGGTTCAAAGTTACTCGACTACGTCTACAAAGAATTATCAGCCCAGAGTAGTTTCATTGATTCAAGACAGACCCTGGTGGATGAGATCCAGAGGCTGAAAGGCGTCTACCAGCTTGATAATATGCAGCCACCGGAACACGTTGCCGGTGTAGAACTGATTGCCACCAGCATCGAGATGCTTGATCTAAACCGGGAAGATCGTATCCATGACCGGCGATTGTTCAATCTTCTGGACGGGAAATGGCAGGTCAATTTCATGATTCCCTGACGCTTTATTCAACCAACCTGCGAAAGTGCTTTGACAGACAAAAAATACTAGGATAAATTTCGTCCCGTCGATTAAAAGTAACAATTTCTATCGTGCTGGTAGTCCTATCCAGGGGGGATACCAGCATGCCGACGGGCACCCTGATCGTATAAGGAGGTGATCCCATCAATAGTCAGTCTATTAGGGGAGCCTCCGGATTAATATAACTTAGTTATCTTGATTCGGAGCTTGCTCCCCGTACGTTGACGAAGCCCCGGTGTTTCTTACGATTCTGCCGGGGCTTTTTTATTCCGAATCCACTCTCTCAGATGCCCCGCTATTTCTGGTCTGCAACTACCCTGATGCCCTCAAGTGTTGCAAAACAGGTCTCATGAGCCGTATCGAGAAAATCCTGCATAAACGGCGATTCGTACTGATCTTCGCGTACAGCCGCATATAAATTAGCCCACAGTCCCTCCTCACCGAGTTTCTTTGCAACAATCGTCACGCCTGACGAGTATTCAGCCAAAGTCCAGTTCGGCAGGCATGCCACCCCCCGGCCACTTGCCACCAACTGCACCATCATTGGCGTTAACTCAGCCGTTCGGAGCTCCAGAGGTTCCACATCCGCCGGATCGAGAAATCGAGTGAATATATCCAAACGCGCCTGATCCACCGGATATATGATCAGAACCTGATCTCTCAGGTCCGCCGGTTCTATGAAAAGCCTGTCTGCAAGATTGTGCTGTGGCGCTACCGCGAGCATCGCCTCATATCGAAACAGAGGGACATATCTGATCCCTGGCAGGTCTATCGGGTCCGAGGTAATGACGAGATCAAGATCACCACGGACAAGTGCTGGCAGGGGTGCAAAGTTAAATCCTCCCGTTAAATCAAGCTCCACTTCCGGCCAGTTTCCCCTGTAGCGGTCAATACACGGTACCAGCCACTGAAAACAGCTATGGCATTCAATACAGATATGCAGTCGACCCGCTTCTCCTCCTGCCAGGCGGGCAATATCCCTCTCTGCCAGCTTGAACATGGGCATCACTTCATCTGCCAGAGTGAGTATCCTGCGTCCTGCACTGGTGAACCGTGGTGGTTTGGTTTTTCGAATAAACAATGTGCAGTCAAGACGATCTTCCAGATCTTTCAATTGGTGAGACAGAGCAGATTGAGTTAGAAACAGGCGGTCCGCCGCTTCGACAAGACTGCCAGTATCCCGCAGAGCGACAAGTGTCTTAAGATGTCTCAGTTCAATCACAAAATACCCCCCCTGATTGAATTGGATTCAGTCTGATGGTTATTTTGTATCAAAATCACTCATCTTGCCAGGCTATTCTTTATTCTGTTTTTGAGAGATTTCCAGGTCCGTTTAGACAGTTTTGTCTTGACTCACGAAATTCAAACGAGACAATAGGATTAGATAGCTCAGGCAAGTTGCAACAATCGGAGACTACCATGTTCAATCCCACGTCCATCGTGATTGATGCATTTCTAGATGAACTGGTTTCGTACTATGTGAATATGTTTGCCAGCAATGACGAGGATATCCAGATCATTGTCTCAAACGCAAAAAACGCACTTGAGATCATCTCAAACAGCGACGCACCCTATCACGATACGACTCATACCATCATGGTTACGCTTGTCGGTATGGAAATACTCAGGGGTAAGTCGATGATGGACGGCAGTGTCTCCAATGACGACTGGATTCATTTTGTTATATCCCTGCTCAATCACGATATTGGCTATGCCCGTGGAATATGCCGGGCAGACAGGAGCGGTCGATACGCAATCAATACCGAAATGGAGACAATCACGCCTCCGGTTGGGGCCACGGATGCTTTTCTGACGCCATACCACGTTGACAGGGGCAAACTTTATATCACCGAGCGATTTGAGAATGTCGAGCGCATTGATTCGGCGGTACTAAGGGCCAATATTGAACGCACACGGTTTCCTGTGCCCAACAAGGAAGATCACAAGGCAAATGACGACATGCCCGGGCTGATCCGCGCTGCTGACCTTATCGGTCAGTTGGCCGATCCACATTACTTCAGGAAGATTTCCTCCCTGTTCGCAGAATTCAAGGAAACCGGACAGGCAGCCAGGATGGGCTATACCAATGCGGCTGATCTGCAGTCCGGCTACCCCAGATTCTTCTGGAAGGTGGTGGTCCCCTATATCTCAGAAGGCGTCAGATTCCTGAGGCGCACCCAGGAGGGTCAGGCATGGGTCGCCAATCTCTATGCAAACGTCTTCACTGAAGAACACGAAACGCCAGCTTACGGACCCGAGCGCCGGGACGCGGCTGATCGCAGATTGGAGACTAAAACTCTTTTTAAGGTCAATGAACTCTCTGAGAATGATCAGCGTAAAATGAACAGGAGAGTCTCAGATACGAATCGCCTGCGCGATGACCAGGAGACAGTCCGCGAATAGAGGATTTTCTACGGTAAATCCGGTCTGACCAGATTTGAACCGCTTCGATTACTGATCGAAGGTGATTTACCAGACCGCCTGATGCGAAATTCCGAAACATCTTCCACCACCTGACTCGACCATCTGCCTTTAAACAATCACGGCGATTGGCATTCCATCGCTTTAACCGTACAATCTCGGCCTTTTGGTAAAAACAGGCCCTCATCCGGCAGGTCAGCATGTCAAGCAGCGCAGTAAACAAGAGCAACAGGCAGGGAGAGCCGCAAGAGTCTCCTCCAAGCGAGGAAAAATCTGTCTCTCCTTTTGCCACTGGACCGTTGCGAATATGTTTGCTGGGCTATCGGAGCAACCCCTATAGCGGTGGACAGGGCATCTACCTTCGTTATCTCAGTTCTGCACTCGCTGAAGCGGGCCACCAGGTTGATGTGATATCCGGCCCGCCCTATCCTGATTTGGAAGAACCGGTGAAGCTGATAAAACTACCCAGCCTCAATCTCTTTGAAGAAGAAAATCATGTAACAGCGCTTCGCCCGAGACATCTTCTGTCGTATACAGATTTCTTTGAATGGTTCAGCATGCTGACCGGTGGTTTTTCGGAACCTTATACTTTTGGGCGCAGACTCCAGCAGTATTTCCAGCGCAACAACCCGCAGTACGATATTGTTCATGACAACCAGTCCCTGTGCTTTGGCACCTTGCAGTTGCAACGAGATCTGGTTCCTCTGGTTACGACGATTCACCATCCCATTACCAGTGACAGAGAAATCGCCCTGGCAAATGCCGTGGGCTGGCGACAGAAACTCCTCATTCGCCGATGGCACTATTTTATTGGCATGCAGAAGAAGGTCGCCGCCGAACTCGAACATATTGTCACTGTCTCTGAAGTCTCCCGCACAGATATTTCCAGAGCATTCGGCATATCAAAGGATCAGATGCATGTAGTGCACAATGGCATCGACACGGAGGTTTTCAAACCATTACCGGGTGTCGATCGGATTCCATTTAGAATAATGGCGACTGCAAGTGCTGACCAACCGCTAAAGGGGTTGAACTACCTCTTGAAAGCGATTGCAAGTCTCGTACCCACAATCCCTCAGATTCACCTTGTGGTACTGTGCAAACTAAAAGAAGAAGGGGAGACTGAAAAGCTCATTGATCAATTGAACCTCCATGATCACCTGACTTTTGTTTCGGGTATAACAACAGATGAACTCGTTAAATTATATGCAGAATCCAGCATAGTCGTCGTACCATCCATCTATGAAGGATTTGGCTTACCGGCAGGAGAAGCAATGGCATGTGGCGTGCCGGTAATCTCAACCGATGGCGGCGCCCTGCCAGAGGTGGTCGGTGACAGCGGCGTGATCGTACCTGTGCGGGATCATGATGCAATAGCCAATGCAATAAAACGCCTGCTTGATGAACCCCGGTTGCGGGATGAGTTGTCAGAGAAGGGTCGCGCCAGAATCAACGAGATGTTTAGCTGGAAGGTTGCTGCGACAGATATGCTAGCGCTCTATAGATCAATCATCGAGCGACACAAGGCCTGATCCTATGTCGATGGAAACTGTTGATTTCGAACTTCTGAGACTCAAGCCAAGTGATCGTATACTCGATCTGGGTTGTGGCGAGGGGCGTCATGCAATAACCGCCTATATGCTCGAAGATGTGCAATCAGTCGGCGTCGACCTCAGTCTCAAAGATCTACAGACCACGCGGGAGAGATTCAATGAATTCAGGGATGCGGACAATGACAATAAGTGTCTCTGCATCTCAGTTGCCAATGGTCAGCGGCTCCCATTTGCTGACAACAGCTTTGATAAGGTGATATGTTCCGAGGTACTGGAACATATACCAGAATATCGCAAAGTACTGGCAGAAATTACCCGGGTGTTGAAAACCGGTGGTATATTTGCAGCCAGCGTACCAAGATTCTTCCCTGAGTGGATCTGCTGGAAACTTAGCGATGCTTACCATGCAACAGAGGGTGGACATATTAGAATATTCAACGCGACGCATCTTCGCTATGATATCGAAGAAAATGGTCTTGTTTTCTTCAGGCGACATCATGCGCATTCACTTCATGTTCCCTACTGGTGGCTTAAATGCCTATTCTGGCGAGATCAGGATTCAGAACAGGCAGGTATCGTCAACCTATACCATCGATTTCTGGTATGGGATTTAATGGACAAACCCTGGCTTACAAGATGGCTCGACAGTCTGCTGAATCCAATAATGGGAAAGAGTGTCGTTATGTATTTTGTTAAAACGCTTGCAGGTTCCAATAACTGCAATTCAATAAAATAATCAAACTGAGAAAGGCCAGAAATTGTGACCCGTCTTTATGTTTCCATGGGTTTTTATCCCGAAGATTATCTCAACCCAACAGTCGACTACATCGCTCGCGCGCAAACCAGCGACGGTGCCATACCCTGGTTCGAAGACGGCAGTCTCGATCCATGGGACCATATCGAATCAGCAATGGGACTCACCATTGGCGGTCGATTTGACGAAGCAAAACAGGCTTATTTCTGGCTTCGGGACAACCAGTTGAAAAATGGTAGCTGGCTTGCCGCCTATAAAGCTGGAAAAGTGGAAGACGGCAGCAGGGCTGAATCAAACTTTGTCGCTTATATAGCAACCGGTGTCTGGCATCACTACCTGGTCACCAGGGATCTGGAATTCCTTGAAAACCTCTGGCCGGTGGTTGAGAAAGCAATTGAATTTGTCATCAGGCTTCAGGGCGACAAAGGCCAGGTTTACTGGGCAGAAGATACGACCAAAGGAATTATCGAAGATTCCCTGGTAACCGGTTGCAGCAGTATTTACAAGAGTCTTGAATGTGCACTCAATATAGCCACGACCCTTGAAATCAAAGTGCCCCACTGGGCTCTTGCCCGGACAAAACTGGGTAACGCCCTTCGAAATCATCCTGAGTGTTTTGACCGCACCTGGGACAGCAAGAGTCGATTTGCCATGGACTGGTTCTATCCGGTACTCACAGGCGTGATCAAAGATGCAAAGGGCAAGCACCACCTGCATTCCCGTTGGGATCAGTTTGTTGTCGACCAGATGGGTTGCGTCTGCGTAAATGACGAACCCTGGGTAACTGTCGCTGAATCCTGTGAACTGACGATGGCATTGCTATCTGTGGGTGAATACCAGGCAGCAGTTCAGCTATTTAGTTGGTTGCACCAGTTTCGGGATAAGGATGGATCATACTGGACAGGATACGTTTATCCTGACAAGGCATTATGGCCTCTGGAAAAACCCACCTGGACCGCCGGTGCAATTTTGCTGGCTGCTGATGCGCTTTCCAACAGGACGCCCGCCGCTCATCTATTTCGACAGGAATCAACCGTCCTTTCGTCGCAGGATACCCAACGTTCGAACTATGCCGAGGTCCTCGAATAGACCCGATTCGACTGCTTTTTTCCATATTGTATAGGGCGCCTGACCGCCCTCGTCAGGGTCAGGAAATATGTCGTGAATCGCAAGAATTCCATCTTCAACGATATGATCTGACCAACTGTCGAAATCAGTCATCGCTGCTTCGAGGCTGTGACCACCATCAATAAATACCATGCCAAGCGGAGTCTGCCAGTTAAGGGAAGCAACTTTTGATGGTGCAACTATCGGAACGACATTTTCTTCCAGTTCAGCGAGGCGTATTACTTTTCGAAACTCCTTGAAACTGTCCATCAAAGCCACTGATGCATCGTAAAGATCAGGATCGTGATATTCCTCACCCAGCTGGTGTTCTTCCGACCCGCGATGGTGGTCCACCGCATAAAGGATAGTACCGGCTTCTTTGCAGGCTGACCCCAGATAGACAGTTGATTTACCACAATAACTGCCAATCTCCAGACAGGGAGCGAGACTTGCCGATCTCAGACAATGCTCATAAAGGGCGGCGCCTTCCACAGGGTCCAGAAATCCCTTAATGTCATCTACATCAATCGGTAACTTCATGTCTTAATTCAGAAAATCATGAATATGAGAATATAGACAGGCAAGATCAGGGCAAGCACATAGATAACTATATTGTTAAGGGGAGGGAACTTTACTTCTTCATTGAAAGGCAACCGATCACCAATGATGAGCCACAGGATACATCCCAGCACCATCGACGCCACGATACTCACCACTAAAATCGCCATATTAATTCTTATCCTCCGAACCTGGTAAAAACAAGGTCATTTTGACAGCAATCCGGCTTTTCATTGTTCAAATCGGTCACTTGATGGCCCGAATTCTGGTCCGCCAAGATTAAATATCGCTATATTCGATATTTGGACTCAACTTTTGTGGCATAAATTTTATCAACCAATACACTATACTTATTCAATCAGTACTTATTCAATCAGTGTGCAGCCAAGAAATCGAACAAAATGAGTTTTGAGTCCACTCAGCTAGTCAAGTGTCAGGTTCGCAATCGCGACAATCAAACCAGCTACCGCCTGATCGAGAGACAGAACTACGATCTGTGGCGCTATCTTGTTATGACGAAGCATCATATCACAATCGTTGACACCTCCTCGTGTCTTTGGATAAACCTCCAGGAATTTACCAACAAGCAGGATATCTACGAAAGAGCTGGTGAAATCGAAGCAGCGAATCGCCTGTTACTCATGATGTATGATGACCACGGTGCTTTCAGCAATACCTACCGTTATGCACTGGAAAGCGACACCGCTGACGTGCAGAAAATTCTGCTGGGTCATATTCCAACAGAGCAAAAAGCCCATAATCAGTATTCGCTGGAAATCGAGAAGGGATACATCGTCACTACCGGTCCGATTTCCAGTCTACATCTGACAACTGATACTGAAGCCGTCTGACAACTCAGGGAAGTAGAATAACCCTGACCTTATCGCCTTTTCGGATTTCGCGACCAATTTCGATCTCTGCCAGACCATCAGCCCAACTCACCGATGAAAGTACCCCGGATCCCTGATCAGAAAAATTGCTTACAATAACCTGCCCCGTATCATCCTGCGCTGTCCTGACCCTCAGGTATTCCCGCCGGGAGCCAGGCTTCATATCAAAGTCTGTCACCCCGTGAATACTCACCAGTTCAAGTGCTTCGCTGCCTTGTGACTTCAGTAGATAGGGTCTCGCAATCAGCATGAATGTAACGAAGCTTGAAACAGGATTCCCCGGCAGGCCAAAAAAAGGTGTGCCCCTGACGTATCCAAATGCCAGGGGTTTACCAGGCTTCATGGCAATACGCCATAAATCCAGGTTGCCCAGTTTCTCAACTGCGCCTTTGACATAATCTTCTTCACCGACCGATACGCCACCGCTGCTGATAATACAGTCGGATATTTCAGCGCCCCTTAGCAGTGCCTGTTCCGTTGCCTCCTTTGAATCCTCCACCAGCCCGAGATCGACCGGTTCCATACCGAGCTGCAGAATCATGGCTTGCAATGTCGGGTGATTGGAATTGTAGATCTGCCCGGGTTTCAGAGCTGTACCCGGTTCAATTAATTCGTCACCGGTCGACATCACGGCAATTTTCAGCTTCTTGAAGACCTCAACCTGACCGCAGCCAACCGATGCCAGCAACCCGATATCCTGCGATCGCAGATTTCGCCCCTTGGACAATATAGTCGTTCCTTTCCTGATGTCCTGACCCGATTGCCTGATATTCTGCCCTGGTCGTGCAACCTCGTTGAAGCGGACTTCTTCGCCCACCAGTTCGGTCACTTCCTGCATGATCACAGCATCGGCACCTTCAGGGACTGGTGCACCGGTGAATATCCTTGCGACAGATCCCG
>CAZJRI010000012.1:26628-40489 GCA_964548025.1 uncultured Pseudomonadales bacterium | reverse complement strand
CAACGGTTCCGGCGGGTATACGATCACTCACAGGCAGGGTGATACCTTCACTCAACTCGTCACTCTTTACTGCGTAACCATCCATGGCGCTGTTGTCCATCAAAGGCACATTGGTCGATGAGACCACATCAGCAGCCAGCACTCGTTCCCGGGCATCACCTAATTTAATCATTTCCGTGCCAGCCAGACATTCAGCCTGAGCGGTCAGATAGGCGATAACCTCATCTACGGGGGTTAAAGATCCAGCCGACATCAGTGATGCCCTTTCTTGATCATTTCAGTAAAGTTGCAGGGTCGATTTTCAATATCAAGCTGTTGTTTCAGAATTCCGTTCCAGGCTGTTTTACATGCACCGGTAGATCCGGGCATGCAGAATATCAATGTACTATTGGCAATACCCCCAAGGGCACGGGACTGTACCGTGGAGGTGCCTATTTCGTCGTATGAAATCTGCCTGAACAATTCACCAAATCCATGAATTGCTGTATCAAACAAAGGCGTTACAGCTTCCGGTGTGGAGTCCCGCGTCGTGAATCCCGTACCACCAGTCATCAACACCACCTCGACATCTTCATTCTCTATCATCTCGGATAGTCTGGCTCTTAACCGGTAGATATCATCAATTTCAATCAACCGTCCCTGCAACTTATGGCCTGCTTCCTGCAACGCGTCGCACAAGAACTGCCCTGAAGTGTCATTCTCCTCAGTTCGTGTATCTGAAACCGTTATTACGGCTATTTTCAAGGAACCATCCATTATCACTCTTCTCCAACTATCTGTTAATTTTGAGCCAGATCGAACGATAGATCATGAGATCCCTTCACTTCGAAATGCCGAAGGCGCAATGTTAAATCACTGGTGTGGATACGCAAGTTAAAGTATTTACTTCCGGTGAAAAATGCGAGGCTCTTCGAGCTTTTAGCTATTTACAATATTTCTAGCTATTTACAAGATAATGCACGTAGATGCTGGCAATATAACCAAGGGCGATCGCCCAGGACCACTTCAGATGGCCAAAAAAGGTATACAGACCCCGGGCCTGCCCCATCAATGCAACACCAGCGGCTGATCCTATGGATAGCAGACTGCCTCCGACACCGCAGGTCAGGGTAACCAGCAACCACTGATAATCATCCATTTCAGGATTCATGGTCAGAATTGCGAACATTACGGGAATATTGTCAATAATCGCTGACAGTACACCCATGGCAATATTTGCATTGGTCGCTCCCCAGCCATCGTAAAAATAGCCGGACATGATCTCGAGATAGCCTATATAGCCGAGCCCGCCAACGCAGAATATGACGCCGAAAAAGAAGAACAATGTATCCCACTCTGACTGGGCAACCTTATTGAATATATTAAACGTGCCAAAGTCTGCACTATCATCGGGCGCAGTCATCTTTATGTAGTAGGAGAAGAAAAACAGCAGCGACATACCAGTCATCATGCCCATAAAAGGCGGCAGGTGCAGAAACTGCTTGAATGAAACCGCCAGCGCAATGGTCACTGCAAAGAGAAAACAGATGGTAAAAGCGCCTCTCTTCAACTCGATACTTTCGCTATGCGCATTGGGTTCCTCAGCGGGAATTGCAAAACTCAAAAAGAGAGCTGGCACCAGATAATTAACAACTGAGGGTAAAAACAGGGCAAAGAAGTCAAAGAACTCGGCATGTCCACTCTGCCAGACCATCAACGTTGTGATATCTCCGAATGGGCTAAAAGCACCTCCCGCGTTTGCCGCAACAACGATATTAACGCAGGCCAGACCAACAAATTTAGGATTGTCCTCACCAACTGACATAACCACGGCGCCCATCAAGAGTGCCGTCGTCAGATTGTCAGCGATAGGCGAAAGGAAAAAGGCAATAACACCTGTTATCCAGAACAAACTTCGATAGTCGAAACCCTTGTTGATCAACCAGACCCTCAGCTTCTCAAATACGTTTCTCTCCGTCATCGCGTTAACGTAAGTCATGGCGACCAGAAGGAAGAGGAACAATTCAGCATATTCGAGCGTATTGTGATCTATGGTTGCTTTTAAGACCTCGCCGTCGTGTTCTGTTCCCGAAGCAAGCAAGACGACAATAACCCAGATGATGCCCGCCGCGAGCATGACAGGTTTGGATTTTCGGAGATGAATGAACTCTTCAGCCATCACAAAAATATAGGCAACAACGAAAATCAGAAGCGCAATGATGCCCCAGGTAGAGGACGTCTGGCCGATTGAGGTCGCATGGCTGGAGGCGCTGGCCAGGGCCAGTTCCGGTATGGTGATACAAAATAGTACGAACAGCGACTTTACAACCATCTTTAAATTCTGCAGTTGAATCATCCGCTCACCCGGAAACAATATATCCTGGCGGTTGATTCTATTAGAAGACTGTTCTCCCGAACCGCCCAACAGGGTAGCTAACATCAGTTTCCTTGTCTCTCATCCTTGATAGGTACAAGTCTAGCATCATGTTCAAAGATGGGTTAGTACCGGATTGTCAATCAGCTACCAGACATGATTGTTCAATAACGTTTATAATGTTTATTACCCTGATTTAGAGGAAATAGACATGGGTCTCTTTAGAATTGGGCAAAAAATGCCAACAACAGACTCAGCACTGCCCGGAAGAGCTCAGACGATGCCCGTTCCCGAGCGGCATTTTGTCAACGGAAACCCCCTGATCCCGCCATTCCCCGAAATCATGCAACCAGCCGTATTTGGCATGGGTTGTTTCTGGGGCACCGAAAGAAAATTCTGGGAGATGGAAGGCGTCTACACAACAGCCGTAGGCTATTCAGGTGGATTTACGCCCAATCCGACCTATGAAGAGGTCTGTTCAGGTCGAACCGGACACAATGAGGTCGCATTGGTGGTATTTAACCCTGAAGTCATAGCCTATAAGCAGCTTCTAGCTGTTTTTTGGGAGAACCATGATCCCACTCAGGGAATGAGGCAGGGCAATGATCTGGGCACCCAGTACCGTTCCGGTATCTATACATACAATGAAATACAGCAGCAAGTGGCAGAAGAAAGTGCTGTCAGCTTTCAGCAGAGTCTTCTGTCATCCGGGTATGGTGAGATCACAACGGAGATAATGCCCGTCAGCGAATTCTATTATGCAGAACACTACCACCAGCAATATCTGGCAAAGGTACCGGATGGTTATTGTGGCATAGGTGGTACCGGTGTTTGCCTCACACCGCAGGACCGGTAAGCCTGTCGATTGCCTCCTGATAACGTGCCAGTGTATTTTCGATGACATCATCCTTCAGTGACGGACCGGGATAGTCTTTGTTCCACTCCCCCTTTGCGACGAACTCTTCAGTGTAGTTACAAACCTATTGCTTATCGAAGCTATTCTGCTACCCGTCCAGCGCTGACTGGAAATCTTCAAGTAGGTCATCGGTCTCCTCAATACCGATCGAGAAACGTACCAGCGAATCGTCTATCCCCATTGAAGCCCGCCTTTCGGGACCCATTTCATAGTAGATTGAATGAGCAACGGGAATCGCCAAAGAACGGGTATCCCCGAGGTTGCTCGTACAAATCACAAGGTCCAGCCTGTTAATAAAATCAAAACAATCTACTTCATCAACCAGTTCGACGCTGAAAAGTGCGCCTGGATGCCGGAACAAATCTGATGCCAGCTCATATTGTGGATGATCTTTTAAGCCAGGGTAGTAGACTCTTTTTACTTTTGGATGCTGATCCAGATACTCCGCCAGGGCTTTCGCATTTCCACATGCTCGCTCCATTCGCAGCGCCAGCGTATCTGATCCCATGGATAGATGGTGAGCAGCTTCCGGGCCAAGCGTAGCGCCAAAATCCCTAATGCCTTTCTTCTTGATCTGGGTGAGTCCCCATAACCGTTCGTCACCCTTTTTATAGTTGTCGTAGAGATTATCGAAACTGGCCCAATCGAACTGGCCACATTCCGTGACCGCGCCACCAAGCGCATTTGCATGACCACCGATATACTTGGTGAGCGAGTTGATTACCAGGCTCGACTTTACTTTCTTCGGTTGAAAGAGATACGGCGTCGTCATCGTATTGTCGACTATATAGATCAAGTTGCGTGCCTCACAGAGATCTCCAATCTCTCTGAGATCAGCAACCTGTGTGCGCGGATTAGCGATTGTTTCAACGAATACCAGCCGGGTATTTTCTTTAATTGCTGCTTCAACCTGACTGGCATCCGTCGCGTCAACAAATGTTACTTCGATACCATGAGTCGAGAATGTATTGAAAAGACTGTTGGTATTACCGAACAGGAACGAGGACGAAACAAAGTGATCACCAGCCCGGAGCAGCGAGAACAAACTGGTGCCGATCGCTGCCATGCCCGTTGCAAAAGCCGCCGTACCCAGACCGTCTTCCATCAGACTGACCTTGTCCTGTAACGCAGTAACGGTTGGGTTGACCTGTCTGCCATAGGAATACCCAGCCTCACGACCCTGAAAAACAGCAGCAAGATCATGTGCATCATCATAGGAATAGGTCACTGCTGTATGGATTGGTTTGTGGATTGAACCGTGCTCGATCTCGCCTCTGCGATCCGAATGCAGAATTCTCGATGTAAAACCCGAACTTGTCATTTCTCTCTCCTTCCTGCGGCTGTTTCATAAACAGCCCTGAGCGGCTCTTCTGTGAACAGCCCTGAGCGGCTCTTCAAAAAAAACGCCCAAAAAAAAACCTACCGGCTAAAGTAGGCTTCTTGAGTTCCCTCTTTAGCTGTATTTATCTTGCGCCCGCAAGCTGAAATCAAATCGGCGCATTTGTACTTTATATGCAACTGTGCGCATTCTAGTGCTGGTGAATTTACAAATCAACCATATTGAGTCTCTTGTAAATCGGTTTAATCGGCCTGACTGATATGCAGTCTGACCAATTGCCCAGGTCGTCCCAACTGACAGCTTTTTCCAGGCACAAACCTTCCCTGGCCTGACTGACCAGGTCCGGCAAAAAAGGGGCAGCAAATATCGTCAGATCAGACAGGCAGTGGTGCACTAACTTAAGACAATCCCGGCGTACCTCATCATCGTCAATCCGCCAGGGCTCAACCTTCTGCAGGTAACGGTTAATCTCGCTGGCAAACTCGATCACGCAACGGGAAGCTTTTGCGAGATTTGCCCTGACCATCGACTCACGCAGCAGATCCCTCTGCCTGTCCCGATGCGCCAGCAAACGCAGGGCATCATCGTCATAAGCTGGTTTCTTAATCTCGATCCTCCCTGCATATTGTTTATCAATCAGCGTTATCACCCGGCTGAACAGATTACCGATGTTATTGGCAAGATCACTGTTGAGAGTTGATATCATTCTGCTGTGACTGAAATCGAGATCCTGGCCTGTCCGGATTCCCTGGCACAGGTAGTACCTGAGACCATCCACACCGACGAAGGTTGCCAGTTTCGCGGGGTCAACGATCGTCGATGGATCAGATTTTGATATTTTCCTGCCTTCTATGGTCAACCAGCCATTAACAAACAAACGGCGGGGCACGGGTAATCCTGCTGACATCAGCAACGCCGGCCAGTAGACAGCATGAAATATCAGGATATCCTTGCCTATAAAGTGATGACTATGCCGCCACTTTTCTATTGTTTCAGCAGAAAGTTCGCCAAGACCAGAAAGATAAGTCACCAGGGCATCAACCCAGACGTACATCACATGGTCGGGATTGCCCGGAACGGGCACACCCCAGTCTGTCGATGTTCGCGACACCGAGAGATCATTCAGTTTCTGCGATTTCAGAAATGACAGAACTTCATTCCGCCGTTCTTCGGGAATAATGAAATCAGGATGCGCTTCGATATGTTCAATGAGATGATTCTGATAGTTCCCCAGACGAAAGAAATAGCTTTCCTCGGTAAATTCTTCAAGGGGTTTCCGATGGATAGGACAACTGTCTCCCGACGTGAAATACTGTTCACAATCGACGCAATATAGTCCTTTGTATTCACCAGGGTATATATCACCATTGGCCTCAAGTCGCTGCCAAAACTGGCGAACTACTTTCTCGTGATGAGGATCAACCGTCCTGCTGAAGAGATCATATCGAATGTCCAGATCCCGCCATAGTTGACGAAAATCAGCGCTCTTTTCCGCTATGAATTCAGCCACCGGTATGCCCATGTCTGCTGCGGTACGCTCTATTTTCTGACCATGCTCATCCGTCCCGGTGAGAAGCAAAACCTCTTCCCCAAGCAGTTCATAGAAACGTTTGTAGCAGTCTGCGATCAGGGTGGTATAGGCATGCCCCAGGTGCGGAGACCCGCTTGCATAATAAATTGGTGTCGTTATATATCGCATTATTCTTGTCCCATAAAAAAACCCCGGATGATTCCCATCGTCCGAGGTTTTTTTGTCTCGGAAGATGGCCACCATCTTCCGAAATTCAAGCAAGAGGTCAGCCCATGGCGTTAACCATCGGCATCATCATTTCCTGAGTTGTTTTTATAACCACTTGCTCAATATTCACTGGTTTAATAATCTCTTTTCAAACAATGTTGTTGAGAATCCGGTACAGGATTCCTTGTAGTGGGCGTCATCTTAATCCCAGAAACTTCAGAGTCAACAATATTCGTCACGAATTTTTGTCCCGGGTTTATCCCTGCCTGCATCAACCAGCTTATATCAGGTCCTGATCGAACTTGTTAGAATAACCCGATATTTCTGCTGCAGTGCCCGCAATGAAAAACAAAACCTTCAACCAGCAATTGATGTCATTTCTTGAATCATCGCCAACGCCATTTCATGCTGTCTCAAACATGTCCGCTATTCTTGAGAAAAACGGTTTTCAGAGACTACACGAATCCGAACCCTGGTCACTGTCGAGCGGCAAGTACTATGTCACTCGCAATGATTCTTCCATCATCGCTTTCATTAACGGCAGGCAGGATACGACAATATCGGGAATCAGAATGGTCGGTGCCCATACGGATAGTCCCTGCCTGCGGGTAAAACCCAACCCGAAAAGTACTTCAATGGCTATTTAAATCTTGGTGTCGAAGTTTATGGCGGTGCACTACTGAATCCCTGGTTTGACCGTGATCTGTCGTTGGCTGGGCGAGTTACCTACCAGATGAGAAATTCAAGTCTTAAATCAAAACTGGTTAATTTCAGCAAACCAGTTGCGACAATTCCAAGCCTCGCCATTCATCTCGACCGAGATGCAAACAACAAAAGGAATATTAATCCCCAGAGAGATATTCCACCGCTTATACTGCGCCAGCAATTGAGCAGCAAAGACTCTGCGGGGAAGTACAAGTCCGTAACGCTTGAAGAAATCCTGATAAAGCAGCTCAAAGCGGAATACAAAAGGCTCAACATCAAGAAGATTCAAGGTTATGAGCTTTCATTCTATGATACCAATCCGCCAGCTATGCTCGGTATCAATGATGAATTCATCGCGAGTGCCCGACTCGACAATCTCCTTAGCTGTTATGTTGGACTGATGGGATTACTGGATGCGGATGATGACGTGACCAGCCTGCTGGTTTGCAATGACCACGAAGAGGTCGGTAGTGCTTCTGCCGAGGGCGCTCAGGGGCCTTTTCTGGCCACGGTACTGCAGAGAGTGATACCGGATAGTGAGTTACGACATCGCACAATCGCAAAGTCTCTCTTAATCTCGACCGATAATGCACATGGCATCCACCCGAACTATTCAGACAGACACGATAGCAATCACGGCCCCCTCATTAATCAGGGTCCAGTGATTAAAATTAACACCAACCAGCGATATGCAACCAATAGCGAAACGTCAGGTTATTTCAGCACAATTTGTGATGAGGAGAACATTCCCTGTCAGACTTTTGTGGTCCGAACTGACATGGCTTGCGGCAGTACCATCGGGCCGCTTACGGCTAAAGAGATAGGTGTTAAGACTATTGACGTGGGTGTGCCCACATTTGCAATGCACTCGATACGCGAACTTGCCGGGAGTGATGACGCACATTACCTTTATACCGCATTGAAGCGATTCTTCCGTGACACCGGGAATCTGGGCACCGCGAGCTAGCTTTTTTGCAGTTACACGACTTAGTTTGCAGATTTGAATCGATTTACGTTCGAGGGGAGCTGGACCTGACTGGAATCAGCTAGCCAGGGATCTCTCCCTGTAACATATGCGGTTTGACCACCATACGTTCAATTATCTCGAATATGAGTTCGACCAGAATGGCCAGCCCTGCCGCTGGAATCGCACCCTGCAATATCAACCCCGTATCATTCAGCGCCAGACCCGTGACAATTGGCTCGCCCAGCCCACCGGCTCCCACAAACGCGGCAAGCGTTGCCGTGCCAATGCTGATGATCGCTGCCGTCTTGATACCAGCGAGTATCGTAGGCATCGCCAGCGGTAAAAATATATGCCAGAGCTGTTGCACCCGGGTCAGGCCGATAGCTTCAGCAACCCGTTTCAGCAACGGGTCAATCGTTATCAATGCGGTTATGGTATTTCGCAAAATAGGTAATATCGAATATAAAAAGAGCGCGACTATCGCTGGGACTTTACCTATACCAAATAAAGGGATCATCAACGCCAACAATGCAATTGAGGGGATGGTCTGCAATAACCCCGCAATGTAGACAACTGATCTTGAAATTGATTGAGACCTGAATACAGCTATCCCAATCGACAGTCCGGACAGACATCCCATAAAAAGCGCAATGGCGGTCAATTCAAGGTGGGTAATGGTATTGGCGATCAAATTCTGCCAAAGCGTATTTTCGACAACCGTCGATTCTCCAAGTCCTTCCTCCCTGAGAAATGCTTTAGCTACTTCAGCAAATGTTTTGCCCTCAATTACGACGCCAGCGTTCAATGCCCTCATCCTCTCCTCATCAATCAGGCCGGAGAGTTTGGCCAAAGCTGCTATGGCCTCTGACGGTAAGTCACTGCGCAAAATAGGTGCGGCAAAATACTGGGGGAAATAGCCTTTATCATCTTCCAGTGTAATCAGGTTATAACGGGCAAGGTCACCATCGGTTGAATAGGCATCTGTAATATCTACCTTACCTTCTTCTATAGCCTGATAGGCCAGTGCGTGTTCTATCCCTGTTGGTTTTCGATTGATGTTGTAGGTCTGGTCAAGACCAGGCCAGCCGTCTTCCCTGTTTAAGAATTCGAGACTAAAGGCCAGTTCCAGTTGAGGATGATCTTTCAACTCACTGAGACGTTTTATACCGAGTTGATCAGCCAGAGTCTTTTTGAGGGAGATCGCATAGGTATTGTTAAATCCGAACGAACCGGACATCTGCAATCCATCAGGCGCAAGCAAACGGTTCAGTTTATCGATTGATGGCGCCTTGTCGCTCAGCTTAAGGATTACCTGGCTTAACGTCCCGGTATATTCAGGATAGAGATCGATTTCAGCATTTACCAACGCCTCAAACGAAACAAGGGTGCCGCCAAGTCCGAATTTTCTCTCTACTGAATAACCGTGAATTTCGAGGGTTTGCGACATGATCTCTGCCAGCAGGTAGCTCTCGTTAAAGTTCTTGCTTGCCACGACGACAGGCTTGTCCTTCTCATCCGCAGCGTTCACCAGAAAACTACCTAGCGCGAGAGACAAAAGCAGTAGCAGCCTAATCATCATTCTGCCCTTCAGTCCTGAACAGCCTGCGAACATAGTCATTGACCGGATTGTCTCTCACCTCGTTGATCTTCCCCATCTGCACTATCTTGCCTTCTTTCAATATCACCAGGTATTGCGCAAGCTTTACCGCTTCACTCATATCGTGAGTTACCAGCAATATTGAACGGGATTCAGCATTCTGCAGATGAATAAACTCATCATGAATAGCGCTTCTCGTTATCGGGTCAAGTGCTGAAAAAGGTTCGTCCAACAACATGAGAGGGGGATTTAGCATCATAGCCCGACAGAGACTCACTCTTTGCTGCTGGCCACCGGACAGGCTATGGGGATATCGATCAGAAAAATCCAGGGGCAATTCAAGCAAATCGAATAAATAACGATAGCGCTCATCGATCTTTGCCGGTGACCACTTTTCCAACTGGGCCATGAGCGTCACATTTTTCTTCACGTTCATGTGTGGAAATAATCCGGCACCCTGCACCGCATAACCCATCGTCCTTCGGATCTTTGCTATTTGCCGGTAGTCCATCGATTCTCCATTCAGCAGAATCTGCCCTGCTTCAGGAACCACAATCCCATTGATTATCTGCAGGATTGTTGATTTGCCGCTACCACTTTCACCGACCAGTGCGGTTGTCAGGTTAGCCTGTAAAGAAAGAGATATGTTATCGATGACCGTCTGATCACCATAGGATTTTGATATCTTGTTTAGTTCAACAAAAGGAAGACCCAAACCAACAGCCAGGTTTTTAAGTGAAGGTGGAGTATAGGATAATGATACCCGCTTTACCAAAGACTAAAGCGATATCATCCGGTGATCGATCAGGCCATATGGGACAGATTCGAATAGATAAACGCGATCATACTAATTCGTTGGTCATCACTTCCTGGTTTGAATTCAACCCCGTAATGAACTTCTCGTTCTTCACCCGTGGATTTCGTTTTGATCCTGCTTCTCAGTATGCCTGATATTTCCAGTGTTCTTTGAATATTGCTAATCTCCACAGGCAGGACCAGATCGATTTCATCACCACTCTTTCCTATCCTGATGGGGGTAACAAGATGCGCACCTGTTTCGCTGATGTCTGCGACGAAACAATCAATCTCCTTGCCCCGCTCACCGATTGAAGTATTGATGACAGTCCCGTCAACCCGAATCTCCACACGAACTGCCTTACGAATGTTGCTGGTGACCAGATCTTTCGGATACTCCAGGTGCATATGGAGATAAGGCACCCGGGATGTCTGTATAACTGTTGTTGTAAATGCACTGGCCCGACCACTCACCATCATCCGGACATTGAGGGATTGGCCTGCTCTGACTGGCACAATCCTCTTATTTTTCACGGGGATGGTAACGATAATGGAACGCTCTTCAAGGAAACCCACAAGTCTTGCGTGATAGCGCTCCGATTCCCCGACGAACTGGATTTGCATGACTTCGCCAATCCCCAGCCGCAGCGGATTAAGATCCTCATCCGGAGATTCTTCTACTGCCAATTCTTGATTACTCATATCAATAAAATATGGCAAAAAACCAAGAAAATGCCAGTATATTGACTAATTCAGCTCAGTTTTTAGTTCCAGCAGGTATCTTTCCAGACCGTCCAGACAGCCGGCATCTCTGCCAGATGCTCTCAGGGTGGATATTTCCTCTAATCTTTGATCAGGACTATTTGGGCCTGAAAAAATCTTGCGACGGTATTCATCCCATCGACTTTTCTCTGATTCACTGAGGGAATCAGGAAAATTGCGGGCTCTATATCTGAATAACATCTCCGGTAATCTGGGATCCTGAAAAGTCGAACCGAAGGCTGGCAGGCGCTCGACAGGTGCGAGATGAATCTCGGCCATAATCTCCTTATCTGCCGCAGAGAAGAAATCACCCTGATAGAGCATCAGATCCGGATCTTCTGTCCTGTCAAAACTGGTCATGGAGAATACCTCCTCAATCTTCTCCACCACACCGCTCGCTTGCTGCAGTCGTTTCTGATTCGAGAGACAATTTTCGACGTCAATCCCCAGTCTGTCTTCATGGCCTTTCAGGGTTGATAATGGTGCCACCGCAGGGCATCGATTCACGTGAATGGTTTTAAGGTGAATTCGATCATCTGCAGGCAATTCAGATCCCGGCGTAAACAATCGACGATGCAGTTCATCGGATCCAAGATCGATCAGAGGTTGTGGATCGTACCCCAGGTCAAAACAGATTATCCCGTTGGCATTCGTCGGATGGGTACAAACAGGTAATACCACTGCAAGACAGGCCTGACTGGCCGGATACATGGATGAAACATGGATGATTGGCGTTTTGCCAAGCGGATAAAGTTGCTGAATTACCTCTCGTTTGTGCCGCAAACCAAACAGGAAGTTATAGAGTTTTGGTTGTGCCTTAAGCAATTTTCTGGCGACGCCAATCGTTGCCAGTACATCTGAAACTGCATCATGTGCATCTTCATGTTCAATACCATTGGCACTCGTCAGCAGTTCAAGGCGAAAGGTCACTGTGCCCTTTTCGTTTAATGGCCATTCAAATCCTTCAGGACGAAGCGCATGCGCCATTCGAAACAGGTCAATCACGTCCCAGCGGGAATTCTGGTTCTGCCACTCCCTGGCATAAGGATCATAGAAGTTTCGATACAGAATGTGACGACTGAACTCATCATCAAAACGTATGCTGTTAAAGCCCGCGACACAGGTAGCGGGTGTCGAGAACTCCTTATGAATCTGTCTGATGAAGTCAGCTTCATTTAAGCCATTTTTCTGGATCTCGGAAAAGTCGATACCGGTAACCAGCAGGGCTTCGGGATTAGGCAACGTATCATTACCTGGAAAACAGATCAGATCCAACGGCTCTGAAATAATATTAAGGTCAAGATCCGTTCTCACACCGGCAAACTGAATAGCACGATCCCTCGCAGGATCAGTACCTGTCGTCTCATAGTCATACCAGTAAATGGACTCATTCATAGGATGATCATCACACAGGACATTGGTCATCGCCATGTCTTTCAGTCGAAGGATTCTGTCCTTCTGTCCTGGCGGCCACCAGCTACGCTACTCACAGGCAGAAAGCCATGTATAATCGCCATTTTTTTATCTTCCGACCAGAGTGACAGGTAAGTGATTTGGAAATTCAATGGCCCTGAGTGATAGTGGGAGTGGAAATAGAATTAATACCCTGATGATGATTGTTGGTCCGCTTGTCGCGGCTTCCGTATTCTTCCTGTTGTTCTCGGCAGGTTGGGAGGAGAAAGCCTGCTGGACCGGGGCGATTGCATGTCTGTGTGCAATCTGGTGGATTTTCGAGCCCATACCAATTCCTGCAACATCCCTTCTGCCTATCGGTTTGCTGCCGATATTCGGGATTCTCACACCCGCTGAAGTAGGTGCATCATATGGCAGTCCACTCGTGCTACTGCTTCTTGGTGGATTTATCCTGTCAACGGCGATGGCAAAAAGTGGTGCTCATCGTCGCATCGCCCTGACCATGGTCAATCTATTTGGTGGCTCGAGCAGCAAACGACTCGTATTCGGATTTATGGCCGCATCAGCAGTTTTGAGTATGTGGATCTCAAATACCGCTACAACGTTAATGCTATTACCAGTGGCCCTGGCCGTAATCGAGAGATCGAAGGATGAACAGCTACCCATACCATTGCTTCTGGGTATTGCCTACGCAGCCAGCGTCGGTGGTATCGGGACACCTATTGGTACGCCGCCAAATCTTGTATTCAGACAAATCTACCAGGATTACACAGGCATTGAAGTTGGCTTTCTGGACTGGATGGCCTGGGGGATTCCGGTAGTTCTCATTTTCATCCCCATTATTGCGCTGTGGTTAACCCGCTCATTAAGTTACAAGGGCATGATCGAAATGCCCGCTATTGATGACTGGACTGTCGAAGAAAAACGCGTATTCATCGTATTTTCAATAACCGCTCTTGCCTGGGTTACCCGAGGTCAACCTTATGGCGGATGGAGTACCTGGTTTAACCTTCCGGGTGCAAATGATGCAAGTGTTGCACTCGTCGCTGTTGTCGTGATGTTTCTGGTGCCTGATGGAAAAGGCAGCAGGCTGCTCGACTGGGAAACTGCCAACAAGATTCCCTGGGGTATGCTGATATTATTCGGCGGTGGTATCGCCATTGCCAAGGCATTCGTGGTTTCAGGTTTGAGCGCCTATCTGGGCGAGTTAATGTCGGGTATCGCAACCTGGCATATACTCGTAATGCTCGCCACCCTTTGCCTTACCATCACGTTC